>CALZMV010000036.1 GCA_945788655.1 uncultured Clostridia bacterium
CTTAAATATCCTCTGTCGAACTGCATACCTTCAACAACATCTAATGTAGTTCCAAGGCTCTTTGATTCTTCAACAGTGATAACTCCGTCTTTACCTACCTTTTCCATTGCTTCTGCAATAAGTTCGCCGATAGTATCGTCAGCTGCGGAAACGGCTGCAACCTGAGCTATTGATTCTTTTGTTTCAACAGGCTTTGCAATCTTGCCGATTTCAGCTACAGCAACATCTACCGCACCCTGGATACCCTTTTTAAGTTCCATTGGGTTAGCGCCTGCTGCAACATTTTTGAAACCTTCTCTGATGATAATCTGCGCTAATAAAGTAGCTGTAGTTGTACCGTCACCTGCAACATCGTTAGTCTTTGATGCAACTTCCTTAACTACCTGCGCACCCATGTTTTCAACTGAATCTTCAAGTTCTATTTCTCTTGCAATGGAAACACCGTCGTTAGTGATAAGTGGTGAACCGAAGGATTTGTTAATAAGAACGTTACGTCCCTTAGGTCCTAATGTGATTTTTACTGTATTTGCAAGCTGGTCTACACCTGCCAGAAGTTTACGTCTTGCGTCTTCGCCATAAAAAATTTCTTTTGCCATTTCTAATTACCCCTTTCTTATTCAATAACTGCCAGAATTTCGCTCTGGTGCATAATTGTATATTCTTCGCCCTGGTACTTTACTTCAGCACCGCCGTACTTTGAGAAGATAACCTTATCCCCTACTTTCAGTTCCATCTCAACGTCTTTTGTTCCAGGACCAACAGCAACTACTTCAGCAACCTGTGGCTGTTCCTTAGCTGCGCTTGTTAAGATTAGGCCCCCCTGTGTGGTTTCCTGTGCTTCTACTTTTTTGATGACAACTCTGTCACCTAAAGGCTTGATTCCTACCATTTCTATAAACCTCCAAACTCTATGTTATTATTGTCTTTCATGTTAGCACTCGTTTACTTTGAGTGCTAACATATCTTATTATATTCCTCTGAATTCTAATGTCAACCCTAGTTTTTACTATTTCACCAAAATATCACAATTATTTATCCAAGGCTTACACCTTATTATTTTATAGGCTTCTTATATAGTAAAATAGATATTGCTGAGCTATACCTCCATGTTCTCCGAAATGTTCTTTTGCATAGTCCTGCATAGATTTAACATCTTTTTCTTCTATTCCGTACAGCTGATTCATTACTCGCTTCATCCACACATCGATTGGGAATGCATCCATTCTCCCAAGGCCAAACAGTGAAATGCAGGACGCAACCTTAGGACCTATACCGGTAAAACGCTGCAACTCTGCAATAGGGTCCTCTGCCTTAAGAAGCTGCTCTTTAACAGCCTCCGGACCTCCTTCCTTAAGCATCTGCTTTGCTGTCTCAATAAGGTATGCTGCCCTATAACCCAGCTTTGCTCCCGATAAGTCCTCTACCGTAAGCTCTGCCATAACCTCGGGAGCAGGTATGCTGTAATACTCTCTGCCGAAATGCTCTCCTAAAGGATGCCCAAAGTTTTTGCATATGGATTCTATGCAGCCCTTTATCCTGGGAATATTATTGTTTTGCGATATAATAAAAGAAACCACCGCTTCCCAGAAGTCCTGTCTGAGTATCCTTATGCCGTATCCGTAGTCAGAAGCCTTGCCGATGACATTATCATGACTTGAAAGCCATTGTTTTATGCTGCCGTAATCGGTGTTCATATCAAGATAATCGCACCAAAGCGTATCATATTCATCTTGGCTGCAGTTTTCAATAACCGCATCGCTGCCTTCCATATAGATTTTTGCAACCTTGCCTCTGGCAGGTCCTATGTAGCTTCCGTCCTCTTGTTTCTCCCAGCGGAAGCACTGACCACAGTCAAAAATGTGGTCCGGATTAAAATCCTTTACATCTTCTATAATATATTTCATTATCTAACTTATTCCTCTTACTTCAACCATAATTTCAGTCACATTAAAAGCTGTCATCTTTTCTATGATTTTCTCTGTTTCGCTCTGGAAATCAATTGCAGACTCCCATATAGGGTAACCTCTCTTTATTTTGACTGCCAGCTTCAGTTTATATGCATCTGCCTTTGGAATCTGGGCTATGTGAATGACCTTGCTTATGGCAGGAGTCTTTGCTGCAAGGCAGTAAACGATATCTTCGATTACCTTTTCTGCAACGAAGTACTCGCCCATATAGCTAAAGGTTGGCCTTACAACGGTTCTCTCGGCTGCTGCCCCCTGTTCCTTTCCTCTGAATATCTTAAGCTGATCCATAAAATATCCCGCAAAGGAGCGCTTTAGCTGCATGGATGGCGCAGGAATAACATGCTTGCCCAGTATCTCTCTCTGGACATAGGCAGTCTGTCTCTCTTCTTCTGTTGTAATATCCTCTATTCGGATTCGCCTTAAGCTGTCGGCTTCAAGCTGCGGCAACCCCAGTCTGGCGATTATCTTGTCAACCATCCCATTACTTGTCCCAAGGATAAGTATGCTTTTGGGGTTTTCCTTTTTGATGGCCTCCACCACCTGATCTCTTATCTTATCATTTTGAAAAAGAGCTGTCTTAACAGCTCCTATTTTTGTTGCCTCACGCTTTGCTGAGGTTCCTGCTATGACGCGGTTTTTGTAAATAAAAAGTCCATCGTCTATTATCGCTTCTACACCTAATTTTTTGCAAAGGTTCATGGCATGAAAGCTCTTGCCTGTACCGCTCTTTCCAACCAATGTATAAATGTCCATAGATTTCTCCAAGTCTTTATGAGAATTTTACTATTCTTTTCTACTTTACTATTATATCGCATTCTGTTATAATTGTACAAAAGATATTCTTTTAATTTTTAGGAGGATTTTATTATGGCTTACAAAATTACAGATGCTTGTATCGCTTGTGGCGCTTGCGCAGCTGAATGTCCAGTTGAAGCAATCAAGGAAGGCGAAAACGTATATGTAATCGACGCTGATGCTTGTATCGATTGTGGTTCATGTGCAGATGCATGCCCAGTTGACGCACCAGTTGAAGGTTAATACATAGTATACCGTCAAACAAGATGTAAAGAGCAGCGTTTAATTACGCTGTTTTTTATTTTAAAAAAAAGGTATATGACAAAAGGCCATATACCTAAAACCATAATAACTTTTTCAGTTTCTAAGCTTCTTCGTCAAGCTCATGCATGTAATATGCGAGGGCATGAAGGCTGTCGCTCATATGCACGTTCTCAACAGCGATATCTTCCGGCAGTTCCAGGTCAACTGCAGTCAAGTTCCAGATTCCCTTGATTCCCGCATCTACAACGGTATCTGCCACAATCTGTGCTTTTTCTGATGGAACGGTGATTACAGCAATCTCAACACCTTCGTTTCTTACGAAGTTGTACAATGAGCCACATGTCATGATCTGCGCATCCTTAAACTGCACATCCTGAATAATCTGCTTAACATCGAAAATACCTACGATGTGAAATTGCGGTTCGTTTCTTGAAATATAGCTGGCTATAGCCTGACCTAATCTGCCGTATCCTACGATAACCATCTTATATTCTCTGTCTAAGCCCAGAATTCCTCCGATTTCATCGTGAAGGTTATTAACGCTGTAGCCATATCCCTGCTGTCCAAAGCCTCCAAAATTATTAAGATCCTGTCTAATCTGAGATGCAGTATACCCTATCAGTTTACTTAAATCCTTGGAGGAAATCTTTTCGATTCCTTTTTTCTGAAGTTCTCTCAGATATCTTCTATACCTTGGCAATCTTTTAATAACTGCTTTTGAAATCTGTTTGTCCTTCGTTAACATTTTTTCTCTCTTTCTTCTAATACCACTTAAGATAATTGAAAACCCGCGGGAATAATTCGCGGGCTCAAATGCATTTTGAATAGGTTAAGTATTATTTAACTTCCTCAACATACTTAACTAAATCTCTAACAGTCTGGAACTTCTCAGCTTCTTCATCCGGAATTTCAATTCCATATTCGTCTTCGATTGCCATAATAATTTCAACTGCATCTAAAGAGTCAGCTGAAAGGTCCTTCATCAGGTTTGTATCCATTGTAACTTCGGATTCCTCAACCTGTAACTGTTCTATAATGATGTCCTTAATTGTATCAAAAATCATTTTAAAGCCTCCATTCTTTTGTCTTCGTTAAGACTATTGATAGTATAAATACTTTTACATATCATTGCAAGGTTTTTTTGTATTTTCTTTTTAAAAGTTTCTTCAAAAAATTGTCTTCAAAACCATTTTATATCTTTTCCTCAAGCTCCATCCATTCCAGCATAGCCTCGTCATGCTGTCCTCTCAGTTCCTCTATTTTTGTTCCAAGAGACGCTAAAAGCTCATAATCACAGCTGTTTTCCGGGTTAGCCATATCTTCTTCTAAAGAAGCAATTTCAGTCTCCAACTCTTCCATTCTCTGCTCTAAAGCCTCTTTTCGGCGTCTCATACGCCTTTCTTCGGCTTCAATCTGTTTGTTAAGTCTCCTCTGTTCTTCCGCGGAAAGATTTTGCTTCTTTTCTTGTACCTTTGTATCGCCTGCCAGCTGATCCAGGTACTTTTTGCCTGACTGTATTTCTTCTCGCTTCTCCATATAGTAGTCGTACTTGCCCAAATATTCTACCATTCCATCTGGAGTAAGCTCCAGTATCCTGTCAGGAATCTTCTGAAGGAAGTATCTGTCGTGAGAAATGATTATTGCAGTTCCCGGGAATTCAGCCAAAGCATCTTCGAAAACCTCTTTAGATTCTATATCCATATGGTTTGTAGGTTCGTCAAGAAGCAAGGTATTGGCTCCACCAAGCATAAGCTTCAAAAGCGATAACCTGGCTTTTTCACCGCCACTTAAATCTCCAACATTCAGAAACACTTCATCATTTTTAAAGAGGAATCTTCCAAGGAGAGACCTCATCTGAGTATCTGTATACAGTCTGTAGGTTTCCTTCATCTCCTCTAAAACGGTGTTTCTCGGGTTCAGGAGCTGCTGTCCCTGATCATAATATCCGAATGTAACGTTATGACCTATTTTGACTCTGCCTTTTTCAGGAGAAAGTTCCTCCATTAGCAGTTTAAGCAGAGTGGTCTTTCCCATACCGTTTTTGCCTACAATACAGATTTTTTCTCCCCTTTTTATATCCATATTGACATTTTCAAAGAGAGTTCTCTTATTCTGCCCATATCCAAAGGATTTACTCAGATCCTCAGTTAAAATAACGTCATTACCTGACTGGAACTCCTGGGTAAACCTGATTTTCATCTTTCCTTCGAGGGCTTCCGGCTTTTCAAGGACTTCCATATGTTCCAGCCGTTTTTCTCTTGACTGGGCGCGTTTTGCAAGAAGCTCGGTTCCATGCTGCTTGAAGCGGCGAATCATCTCTTCCTGCCTTGCGATTTCTTTTTGCTGATTGTTATATGCCTTAATTTCAGCTTCTCGAATCTGTCTCTTTTTTTCCGCAAATTGGTCATAGTTTCCATCATAAGCACGCAGCTTGTGATGCTCTATTTCAAAGATTCTGTTTACACTCTTATTCAGAAAATATCTGTCATGAGATACGATAATTATGCTTCCTCTGTATGATGACAGATACTGCTCAAGCCACCTCATTGTACCGATATCAAGATGGTTGGTCGGTTCGTCGAGAATCAGAATCTCAGGCTTTGATAGAAGCAGCGCTGCCAGCGCAAGTCTGGTTCTCTCTCCACCGGAAAGGGTGTCAATCTTCTTATCATAGAACTCCTCTCCAAAGGCCATGGAATTTAAGATTCCGGTTATTTCAGATTTATATGTGTAGCCTCCCTTTCTATCATACTCCTGCTGCATATCATCCAACCTGTGCAGAAGCCTTTCATCTTCAGGATTTACGGCAACCATATCTGCTGTTCTTGCAATATCCTCCTCAAGCTTCTTTAGAGGCTCAAAAATAGCATTTATCTCTTCTATAACCGTATTGTTTCCGCAGAAATTATCCCTTTGCTTTAAGTATCCTATTTTCATATTTGATGGAACGAATATCTGCCCATCGTCAGGAGATAGTTCCCCTGTTATAAGGTTAAGCAAAGTAGTCTTACCCGCTCCATTTCTTCCAACCAGACCTATTCTGTCACCTTCATTTACATGGAAGTCTACGCCTTTTAGGATTACATCTGTTCCATATGCTTTTGTCAAATTGCTTGCAGATAAAACTATCATTTATATCTCCTAATTTCGTGGTTTAGCCTTCTAAAGGCAGGTTTGCATAGGCATCCATATCTATATCGCCTCTTTCTCCCGCCATATATTTGTAGTACGCTGCACATGCAATCATAGCTGCATTATCTGTACATAAAACCGGTGCAGGTACGTGTATTTCTATCTTGTTTTTCTTGCACTCTTCCTCAAGAGTTCCTCTCAATTTGGAATTGGCCGCAACTCCTCCTGCCAGAACCAGTTTGCCGTATCCCATCTCCTTTACTGCGGAAATGGTCTTCTCAACTATTACATCGATAACAGCCTGCTGAAAGCTTGCCGCAACATCTGCGCGGTTTATCTCTCTTCCTGCCTGCTTTTCTGAATTCAAATAGTTGAGAACTGCAGTCTTGAGACCGCTGAAACTGAAATCGTAGCTGTCCTTTTCAAGAAGTACCCTCTTAAAGTGTATTGCATCTGGATTTCCTTCCTTGGCTATTCTGTCAATCTTAGGACCTCCCGGATATCCAAGGCCGAGGACTCTGGCAACCTTGTCATAAGCCTCGCCCACAGCATCATCTCTGGTGCCGCCGAGCACCTTATAATTTGTGTAGCTTTGAATTTCGGCAATATTTGTATGACCTCCGCTTACAATTAAAGCTGTAAAAGGCGGTTCCAGCTGCTTGTCCTGAATAAAGTTGGCAGACACATGACCCATTATATGGTGCACTCCAATTATTGGAATATCACGGGCAAAAGCGATAGCCTTGGCAGTCGCAACACCTATTAACAATGCACCTACAAGCCCCGGACCATAAGTTACGCCTATGAGGTCAACATCATCAAGGGTAACATCTGCCTGCTTTAGGGCTTCATCTACCACCTGGTTAATATTCTCAAGGTGGTGTCTGGCTGCAATTTCAGGTACAACACCTCCATAGTTCTTAAATATATCAATTTGTGAGGAAATAACATTTGACAATACATCTCTGCCATCTGCAACAATCGCAACAGATGTTTCATCGCAGCTGGATTCAAATGCCATTGTTAAAAACTTTCCGTCTTTCATCTTATTCTCTCCACATAATCAGGGCATCTTCCCCTGTATCTTCATAATATCCTTTGCGTTGACCACATTCCTTGAAGCCATATTTTTCATAAAGCCTTATGGCAGCCAGATTGCTCTTTCTGACCTCCAAAGTATGCTTTTTTATGCCTGCATTGACAGTTACGTCGATAAGTACTGAAATAATTGCTGATCCAACATGAAGTCTTCTGAATTCAGGTGCAACAGCCACATTGGTAATATGCCCCTCATCTGCTATTCCCCAAACTCCGGCATAACCTACTACCGTTCCTTCAACTTCTGCAACAACATATAAAGATCTCTTGTTTTCTACCACATCCTGGTATACCGACTCATAGGACCATGGCATAGTAAAGCATATTTTCTCAAGCTCTGCAATTGAATCAACGTCCTTTTTTTCGGCTCTTCTTACGATAAGTTCCGCCATGATAATTACTCCTGTTTCGGTCCTTTGCAAATTGGCAGCTGTCCGGCTTCAAGCTTCTGCTGCGCCTCCGCCATTCTCATGTAGTCAGGCTGCAGCTGTTCAACTTCAAGCACTTCTCCCCTCTGAACCTTTTGATATGCAAGAAGGCCTACGGATGCCCCGTCCTGATGTCTGTATTCTTCAGGTGCAAAGAAGTAGTCCTTTTCTTTTTCAAAGCCTGAATCACCTAGAATCCTATCTATTTCATCGTGATAGGCATCAATTCCATCACCGAAGAACTGAACAGTCTTACCTGCAGGAAAAACCTTCTCCTGTAATACCGACAGCACATCCGTAAGCATATATGGACCTCCGGGCATGTATCCCTCCACAATTCCATATACCTGTCCTCTTCTGGCATTGATTATGCCGCATGTAACCTTCTCGCTTGATGATGCTTCAGGTTTATAGCAATATGCATCCAGTGTCGGAACGCTCACCAGCTTCAGTCCGAGAGCTTGTCCTAAAGCCCTTGCTGTAGTCACGCCGATTCTGACACCTGTAAAGGAACCCGGCCCTGATGATGCGGCTATGTATGACAGTTCTTTCTTATCAACACCTGCTTCATCAAGCAGCTGCTTAATAAGAGGCATCAGGTCTTTAAGATGGTTTCTCTGCTTGGTACCTGTCTTTATTCCTATTATTTCTCTGCTCTTTAAAAGAGCTACGGAGCATAACGGCCCCGTAGTCTCAATTGCTAGAATGTACATCTGTAAATTCTTTCTCCTTCTTTTTGTCCGTATTCTATGAAAACAAATAATGAATCATCGGGAATTTCTTCCATAACTAAATCAGCCCACTCAATTATGCAGACTCCATCGCCATTAAGATACTCTTCAGCACCAATATTAAAAAACTCCTCAGGATCGGCAATTCTATACACGTCGAAGTGATACAGAGGAAGTCTTCCCTCATGGTATTCCTTCACGATCGTAAATGTAGGGCTGCTTATATGCGAAGTAATGCCAAGACCTTGTGCAATGTACTTGGTCAGGGTGGTCTTGCCTGTTCCAAGATCGCCTATCAAGGCAACAACCTGTCCCGGCTCCAGTCTCTCTGCCAGTTCAAGACCGAAAGCTTTTGTATCTTCTTCACTTTTTATCTCAATGCTTCTTTTTATTTCCATAAGATACCTTCAAATTATTACTTTGAATTCCCTATTTATGCAGGAATGGGGAAATTCTCTTATATACGATAAAAGTAACGATGCTGTTAATGCCTGCCTTTACAATGTTGAAAAGCACTATGAACGGCATCAGTTTCATTATAGCCGCAAGGGGCATTCCTGTAAATAGCGGTGTAACCATCATGTTTGCAAAAAACATTACTACCGCCATTGCTATTGTTCCTGCAATCAGACCTATAACAGCTGTCTTCTTAGTCTTATGCTTTCTGTAAATAAGACCTGATACTGTAACTAAAGCTGTAGTTGCAAAAAGGTGCATGATTATGCCATATGCACCGCTAGCTGCACTTACAGTAAGTCCCTGAAGTACTGAAACAACTGCGGTAAGCAGTATTCCTGCAAGAGGACCGAAGGCAAAGGTGCCGATTAAGATTGGAATATCTGCAGGGTCATATTCAAGAAATGCAACTGCAGGGAAAATCGGAAAGTGGATTATCATTACTAAAACGATTGAAATTGCTACAAGCATAGCCATCTTTGCCAGCTTCATACTCTTTAATTTTTGGTTTTCCATTAAAATCTCCTATATTTCTTCTAAATTTAGTTCTCGTAGTTTTCTGATGATAGCTTATAAATTGCATCGGCATATATCTTCGCAGTCTGCAAAAATCTGCTTATTTCGAGGCATTCGTCCTTTTGATGCATCAGATCCTCATCCCCTGGGAAAAGAGCTCCGTATGCAATAATTCCGGGCGTAGCCTTTGCATAAGTGCCACCTCCCATAACCATAGGCTGTGACTCAATGTCTCCTGTGTGTTCCTTATATATATCCCAGAGGTCCTGCACCATTCTGCTCTCCTGTTCGAAATATACAGGTTCCTTAATCGCTTTTTTTACCAGCCCCATATTGTATTTTGTCAATATTTCCATCATAGGAGCAAAAACGTCTTCGGCTGTATATGTAACAGGATATCTCAAGTTTAATACAAGTTTAGCTGCATCCTTGCTGACTTCTGCCATCCCTACATTAAATACAAGATGTCCTGACTTTTGGTCCTCCATAGCAATTCCCAACTTCTCCCCATCAAGACAGAAGCCGATGTACTTATTGTAAAAGGCAATGAAGTCGTTGGTATCCTCATTGGCAAAGTTAAACTGCGCAAGAAGTTCCATCATGATTGAAATCGCATTAAGACCTGCTTCAGGCTTAGCTCCGTGGGCAGAAACACCTGAAACTGTTATTTCAAGAGATTTGCCAATCCCCTTATAATTTATCTTGTATCCGGTTAAACTCCTGTATGCAGTTATCTTTTCTTTTAAAATATCATATATCGATGAATCCGGACTGTTAACCACCGCTCTGGCATTGTCTGCTACGCTGTTTGGTGCCATACCTCCTTTTAAGGATCGAAGTTCCAAGCCCTTTACATTGTTTTTGGAAAACTTCTTCACAACATCAAAGACAAGTGTTCCCTTTTCTCCGTTAATAAGTGGGAACTCTCCATCGGGAGTAAAGCCGTAGTCAGGACGTCTTTCCTTGGAAAAATAATGCTCAAGACCTGTCCAGTTTCCTGTTTCTTCATCAAGTCCCAGTATAAGCCTTATAGTTG
>CALZMV010000037.1 GCA_945788655.1 uncultured Clostridia bacterium
GCCGGAGGTTCAGTAAACTTCTGTTCCCCGTTAATAGCTGTCGGCTTAAGCTCCTCTCCCTTCTCAAGCTCAGGGAGAATCTTGTCTTTATCTTCTTCACTCCCTGATGAGTATACTCTCTGGTATCCGTCAAACAACAGTCTCGAGCCGTTTGCCTTCAGGCAGTAGTTTCCGTTTTCTATTGTAACCTGCATTGAATCAAATCTGGCAGCTGACATCTGACTGGCTATGAATCTGGTCCAAATCAGTTTGTAGAGCTGATATTGTTCTTTTGTCAATGATTCCTTTATCAGTTCGGGATCAAGTTCAACAATACTTGGTCTGATTGCTTCATGTGCGTCTTGAATATCCTTTTTTTTGTTAGAGAAAACATTATTAGCGTAATATTCAGAGCCAAAATTGCCGGTAATATATTCCTTTGCGGCAATCTTTGCCTCATCTGAAATTCTTACGGAGTCAGTTCTAATATATGTTACAAGACCAAGAGTGCCGTGGCCTTTAATTTCCATGCCTTCATAGAGCTGCTGTGCCACCATCATTGTCTTCTTTGTTGTATATCCAAGCTTATTTGCAGCATCCTGCTGGAGACTGCTGGTTGTAAATGGTGCGGAAGGTTTTCTCATTCTCTCCTTATTTACAATATCAGAGACGAGGAATTTCCCATTTTTTAAAGATTCCAATACTTCGTCTGCATGTTCCTTGGATTTAATAGTAAACTTCTTACCGTTATATTCAGATAATCTTGCTTCAAATGTTTTACCCTTTTTAAAACGTGCATTTACATTCCAGTATTCCTTTGGATCAAATTCTTCAATTTGCTTTTCTCTATCACATATGACCTTCAAAGCTGCTGACTGTACTCTACCAGCACTTAAACCCCTTCTGACTTTTCTCCATAAAAGTGGGCTGATCTGATAGCCCACAAGTCTGTCTAAAACACGTCTTGCCTGCTGGGCGTCAACAAGTCTTAAATCTATAGGTCTAGGATTTTTTACTGCAGCTTTTATGGTATCTTTTGTTATTTCATTAAACACAATTCTGCAATTTGAAGAAGGGTCTATTCCCAGCAAAAATGCAAGATGCCATGAAATAGCTTCTCCCTCGCGGTCCGGGTCGGTTGCAAGATAAACCTTGGAAGCCTGTTTAGCTTCCTTCTTAAGTTCTTTTATTAAATCTCCCTTACCACGTATTGAAATATATTCAGGTTCAAAATCGTTATCTATATTTATGCCAAGCTTACTTTTCGGCAAATCTCTTATATGTCCAACAGATGCAATCACCTTGTATGTGGATCCTAAATATTTGCCAATAGTTTTAGCTTTAGACGGAGATTCCACAATCACAAGAGTTTTCTTTCTTGCTGTAGTTTTTTTAGTTGTTTTTGTCTCCTTTTTTGCCATTTCCCCTCCGAATAATTTTATATTACCCTTTATATCAGCCATAAAGTGCCTTTAAACAATAATGATAATTCTTTTTTCAGAATTTTTCAATAAATATTTTACCTAAACTGTAGCTTATTAGTCCTTTTATTTCCATTACAGTTATTATTCCCGAAACATAAGTTGGATCAATGCTCAGATATGCACAGATTTCGTCTAATGAAAGCTCCCCTTTTTTAGACAATAGATCATATATTTTTCTTTCATCTTCACCAAGCTCAAATATATCATCGCTCAAAAGTCTTGGTTCTCTTCCCATAGCTCTTATTATATCTTCAGGTCTTGTAACTATCCCTGCTCCGTCAGCAATAAGCCTGTTGCAACCCACACTGGTGCTGCTGCTTATATTACCAGGCACAGCCATTAGTTCTTTTCCCTGCTCAGCAGCAAAACCCGCAGTAATAAGAGATCCGCTTTTGCTCTGGGCTTCAACTACCGTTACAACTTCAGAAATAGCCGCAATAATCCTGTTTCTCATTGGAAAGTTATGCTTCTTTGCAGGTGTTCCTGGTTCAAACTCAGAAATAACAAGCCCTTTTCTGCAGATTTCATCGTAAAGCTTTCTATTAACCCTTGGATAGCAAATATCCACACCACATCCTAGTACCGCTATTGTGTCGCCAGAGTTTTTTATTGCTCCCCAATGAGCAAAGCTGTCAATGCCATCTGCCATTCCGCTTACTGTAACAACTCGATTTTCTGCCAGCACTTTTCCGATCTTTACAGCTACCTGTCTGCCATATTCACTGCATTTCCTGGCACCAACTACTGCAACGCAAGGTTTTCTTAGTAATTCTATATTTCCAATGTAGAAAAGCTGTTTTGGAGAAGACGGCATATTAGCAAGAAACCACGGGAATTCTTCGTCTTCTTTTCTGATTACTTTAATATTATTATCTGCTGACATTTTTATTCCAGCTCCTTTCTCTCAACAAAAAATCTGATATAGTGAAAGGCGCTGCTGATATGCTCAACTTCAATGTTTCTTGAATTATTTATGTCTGCAATGGTCCTTGCAACCCTGAGCATCTTATTATATCTCCTTGGGCTCAGACTATACCTTTCGTATAAGGTCTTCAGAAAAGCTCTGCCTTCTTGATTTAAGTAGCAGAACTCATTGAGATAATTGTCAGGAATCTCACCATTGCTTTTAAATTCATATTTACCAAATCTCTCTGCCTGTATATATTGGGCTCTATTAATTTCTTCTCTCATATCAGCAGATGACATGTCTTTATTCCCTGTAAGAGATTTATAATCAACCCTGTTTATTTCTAAGGCAATATCTATTCTGTCAGTAATAGGACCTGACAGCTTTCTTCTATAGTTATTAATTTCTGTCTGAGTGCATGTACACTGATGGTGCTTATCGCCTAAAAAACCACATTTGCACGGATTTGTCGCTCCCACAAGAATAAAGTCCGCCTGAAAGTCCGTGCATATTCCTCTTCTGATATGCTTGATACGCTTATCCTCTAATGGGCCTCTTAGAGATTCAATGGTGCTGTTTGAGAACTCAAGCATTTCGTCCATAAAAAGAATCCCATTGTGTGCAAGTGAAATCTCTCCCGGTTCAGGTCTGCTGCCTCCTCCAATAAGGTTAACCTTTGTAATACTTGGCAAAACATGCCGAAAAGGTCGTGAAAGAATCACAGGAGTTTCTGGAGTCAATCTCCCTGCATAAGAATAAATTTTGTTTGTTTCAATTTGCTCTTTTAGCGTCATGGAAGGAAGTATACCTGGTATTCTTTTGGCAAGCATGGTCTTGCCTGCTCCCGGAGGTCCAATCATCAGTATATTGTGCCTTCCGGCTAATGCTGTAATTATTGCTCTTTTTGCCGCAAAGTGTCCTCTTATATCGCAGTAGTCTAACAATTCATTATGAACATCAGGTGTATATTTGTTACTTTCTGTGTAAACTATTGCAGGTTTTGTGATAACATGATCGACAGCTTCTTTTAGACAATTGACAGGAATCAAATTAACCCCTGTATCTTTAGTAAAAATGTATGCTTCTCTGCAATTGGCTTCCGGAAGAATAATTTCATCAATATTAAGGCTATCCCTCATTAATATTACCGGCATAATCATTGGCAGTACTCCCTTCACAGGAAGTATCTTGCCACCTAAAGACAATTCGCCGATAAATAGAGCATTGCTTTCACAGCTAATATTTTCATTCTGTGCAAGTATCAGAGAAACGGCTATGCCCAAATCAAAATGTGTTCCTTTTTTGTGCATGTATGCAGGAGAAAGGTTTACAGTTATTCTTCCCTTCGGATACTGATATCCGCTGTTTTTAATTGCACGCTTTACTCTTTCTGAGGATTCTTTGACAGATGCATCGCCTAAACCGACAATGTTAAAGTAAGGAAGCCCATTGGAAATATCTGTTTCAATTTCTACAAGACATCCCTCCATACCTGTCAGTGAAACACTTTTTACCCTTTTTAACATCTTTTCCTCCTAAAACTCAAGACCTTTTATATGATTTACAGTCACCTCTATTACCTGAAAATCAATTTTGTCATATGGCCTTTTATAATAAGAAAGAAAATAACGTGCTGCGTTTCTAATGTGAGCCTGTTTTTTAATATCAACTGCCTCGCCCGGCGTTCCGTACCTCAAAGAAGTACGAGCCTTGACTTCAATAAAGCATATTGTTTTTTCTTTGACGGCTATAACATCGATTTCTCCATATGGGCATGAAAAATTCTGCCTCAGAATATAATATCCTTTTGCTTTAAGCACGGCAGTTGCAATTTCTTCTCCTAATTTTCCAATAATTTTGTTATCTGTCATGTTTGCCTCCATGACAGTTCCGCTCATTATCAATTTACATTAATTTACATTCAATGTCAAGGAGTTAAAAAAGACCACGACGGAGCATTACAACTATCGTGGTCAGGTTTATCATATGCGAGAAAATATATTTATTAAACTCTCAGCATTGCCCCAAGGAATGAAATCAAACGTTCATTTTTTGGATGTTCGAATATTTCTTCAGGAGTTCCCTCTTCTACTATTACACCCTTATCCATAAAAATAACTCTGTCTGCCACTTCTTTGGCAAATCCCATTTCATGTGTAACAACTATCATTGTTGTATGCTGCTGAGCAAGTTTTTTCATTACATTTAATACTTCACCTGTAATCTCGGGGTCAAGAGCAGATGTTGCTTCATCAAAGAGCATAATATCAGGATCCATTGCCAAAGCTCTCGCTATTGCGATTCTCTGTTTCTGCCCGCCTGAAATCTGTGCAGGATATGCATCCGCCTTGTTTTCAAGACCAACCATTTTTAGCAGTTCTTCTGCATGCCTGTTAGCAGTTTCTTTGTCCTGTTTTTTTACATTAATTGGAGCATATGTGATGTTTGCTTTACATGTCATGTGCGGGAACAGATTGAAATGCTGGAAAACCATGCCGGTTTCTCCCTTTAAATTGACTTCTCCCGAAGTCACATTAACCAGTCCGTTTATGCATCTTAAAAGTGTACTCTTGCCTGAGCCTGAAGGACCTATGATTGCAACGATTTCTCCCTTTTCCATGGAAAAGTTGACATTATCAACCGCTCTGAAGCCGGAATACTCCTTCACAATATTTTTCATTTCTAATATTATTTCTCTGCTCATTACCATTCCTCCTTGGCATCATATCTGGAAAAGTGTTTTTCTAATCTTCCTGCAAGCAATGTCAATACGAAGGTCATCACCAGATATATCACTGCTGCTGCAAAGAAAGGTGTTAAGTCGGTAGTTCTGTTAACAGCACTGTTTGTAGCCTTCATCAATTCCAGAACTGTGCCTAAAGATGATGCCAGCGCCGTATCCTTAACAAGAATAATTGCCTCATTGACAATTGGAGGAAGAGTTGCCTTCATTGTCTGTGGCAAAATGATGTCCTTCATGGTCTGGCTTTTGCTGAGTCCAAGAGCATGCGCCGCTTCATATTGACCTCTATCAATGCTGTTTATACCACCTCTGTATATTTCAGAAAAATAAGCAGCATAGTTTAATACAAAAGCTATGATGACCGCTGCAAACCCACTAATCTGCCATCCTAGCTGCATCGGAAAGAAAAAGTAAAAAAAGAACAACTGCAATAGCAGCGGTGTTCCTCTAAAAATCCATACATAAGTTTTGCACAGCCAGCTTAATGGCTTAAAATGACTGTTGCTTCCTAGAGCAATAGGAAGGCCTAAAGGCAAAGACAGAACCAATGTCAAAGCAAATATTTCAATTGTAACTACTGAGCCCTCAAGCATAAAGGGCAAAGATTCCATAATTTTTTCCATATAATTGTTTTCCTTCTTAGTTTAAATATATTATATCATTAAAGAACAAGGCGAATTACTTCGCCTTGTTCATTCTAACATACATTAGTCTTCTAATTCAACAAATACCACGATATCTTTACCGAACCACTTATTACTGATTTCAGCTGCCTTACCACTGTCGATAACTTTCTTAAGATTTTCATTTAATTTATCTCTTAACTCAGTGTTGTCTTCAGCACAGCCGATTACGTAGAAGTCATCGCCTAAAGAATATGTACATTCTTTCATAGCACCATCAAGGTTATTATTTGTATATTCACCAAGAACCTGGTCAACAGCGATAACATCAACTCGACCTGCCTTTAAGTCCATAATTGCAACATCATATGTGTCATATTCAACTATGTTATCTTTAAATGATTCATACTGTTCGTTAGCCTGTAAAACTTCAAGTGCAGCTGAATCTTTCTGAGTACCGATCTTAAGGTCTGCAAGCTGCTTTGCATCAGTAACGTCAAGGGTTGAATCAGCAAGATTCATAAGAACAATTTTATTATTTAAGTATTTATTAGTTAATGCCATGGATTCTAATCTTTCTGGAGTAACAGACATACCGTTCCAAACGCAGTCGATAGTCTTTGACTTTAATTCCATTTCCTTAGCTTCCCATTTAATAGGCTTAAACTCTACCTGTACGCCCATTTCTTCGGCTACAGCATTAGCCAAATCGATATCAAATCCAACGAGAGTACCTTCTTCATCTCTGAATCCCATCGGTGCAAATGTATCATCAAGACCTACTACTAATACTTCATCATCCTTGCTGCCGCAGCCAGTCATAAGACCCATGGTTAAAACCAGTACTACAATCATTGTTAAAGCAAAAAGTTTCTTTTTCATCTCTAAACTCCTTAAAATAAATGTACTATATACAATCCGCTTTACTTTATTATTATAAAGCGTTAAATTGACTACGATGCTACTATATCGCTTTATTGTAATAAAGTCAAGGAGTTTTTTGTAAAAAAAACTGTTTTTTTGTTTGTACAAAACAAGTTGTAATTTATTTGTCCAAAATAAATTTTCTAACTGCATATGCAACACCGTCCTCTTCATTGGACAATGTCACGTAATCAGCGATTGCTTTTACCTCATCAAGTGCATTGCCCATTGCTATTCCAAGTCCGGCTGCCATAATCATTTCGCTATCATTTGGACTGTCTCCTACAGCCATCACATTCTTTTCTCCTATTCCCAAAATATTGCACAGATTCATGATTGCTGTAGCCTTGCTGGTAGTTTCTCCGCCTATTTCAAGATTATGAAGCATAGAAGATGTTATGGTTATCCCATCTATCTCTTCAAGGCTCTTCTTAAGCTTTGCTTTATCTTCAAGGAATTCGAAATGGATATTGATATTTTCAATTTCTTCCTTGTTTTCCTGCAGAAAATCATATATTCCTTCAATGGGCTGCCTTGTTTTAAGCACATATTCTGCACTCATATATGAACAATCATTACACTTTAAATATTCATATATTTCCCTGTCAATATATGCTCTTCCTTTTGTAAATACCTCAATAGGAAATTCTGTGTTTTGTCTTAATATCTGTTCCACCTTTTCGATTGAATGTGCTTCTGCACAGTTTGAGTAAACAGTCTCCATATCTTTCAATCTTGTGATAAATGCCCCGTTTGAAGTAATAACATATTCAAGGCCTCTAATATCAAATATGCATTCAGGTAAAGCACCGAACACTCTGCCAGTTGCTACTACCACATGAACTCCCTTTTTTATTGCATTTTCTAAGGCTTCTCTTGTCTCTTCAGAAAGAATGCTTCTGCTCCTTAAAGTTGTTCCGTCAAGATCCAGGGCGATTAGCTTTATATCCATTCTATGCCTCCAAACACTGCAGAAATTCCGAATTGTATCTGCGAACAGTCTTCATTGTTGCACTCTGATCATGTCCCGGATAAATTGTATATCTGTCGGGCCATTTGTCGATAATATTCTTGCAGGTACTTATCATTTCCTTTTCATCCCCATCTTCCAGATCTGTCCTGCCAAGATCCGTATCAAATAGGGTATCTCCCGTGAAAACTGCATTGTTTTTATCTGACACAATACATATTGATCCATGAGTATGTCCCGGAGTAAGCCTAATGACAAAATTCTCTCCGGCAAATTCTATAATATCTCCGTCATTAAGGTACTTATCCACTTTTCCCTTATACATAATAGAATCCTCAAAACTCATCATTACAGGAGAGCTAAAATGATTTGAGAGCTTATCAGCCGCCCCTACATGATCATGGTGATGATGCGTAAGAATTATTCCTTTTAAACTCATTTGTTCGTCTTCAATATATTTAATCAATTTTTGGGGATTATAACCAGGGTCAACTGCAAAACAGCACCCGTCTTTGTTTAAACTTACAATATAACAGTTACTTTCTAGGTTTCCACCTATAAAACGCTTTATTTTCAATGCTATTACCTCTTTTAAGTGCCTAATGGGGTTGATTTTTATATATTGTATGCTAGAATATATATTACAACATTTTTTCGAAAATGTCTTTTTATTTTGTAAACAAAAGTGAGGGAAATTATGAAAGTTGCTATTATTGGTGCAGGCAAGCTTGGAATTAAGGTTGCAACAGCTCTTTTAGGTGGTGACCACGAAATAACAGTAATAGATACAAGCGAAGAAAAGTTAAATAAGCTATCTCAGCAGATGGACGTTTTAACAGTTTTAGGCAGTGGCCTCAGCACCAGGCTTCTAAAAAGCTGTGGTATCGATGCCTTCGACTTTTTAATTGCTTCAACTGACAGTGATGAAGATAATATACTTATCGCATCCTTTGCAAAAAAACTAGGCTGTTCAAAGGTTATTGCCAGAGTCCGCGATCCTGAACACATGGCTCAGATTGACTTTATTAAGGAAACTATGGATATAGACCATGTGGTAAACCCTGATTTAGCAATTACACTTGAGATATATAAATATTTAGTTGAAAAATACACTTTAACCAATGGTATTTTTTCCAGTGGAAAGATTGCTCTTGTCCAGTTCAGCGTGCGTAGATTCAGCAAAGTTATCGGCATGAACATGATTGAAGTCAGAAAGCTTCTTCCTAACATGCTTATTGTTGCAATCTCAAGAAATGGTAAAATAATCATTCCTCATGGACAGACAACCATTGAAAACCTTGATACTCTTTATGTAATCGGTGAAAGAATGGAAATTCATGAACTTCATAACAGAGTATACGAAAGAGGTAAATACACAAACCTTCAGAAGGTTATGATTGCCGGCGGTGGTAAGACCGGATATTATCTTGCAGAAATGCTTTCTGAATTCGGTATTGCTGTAAAAATTATTGAAAAAAGCAAAGAAAGATGCTACTACCTTTCCACCCATCTTGATGATGTAATGATTCTTCATGGGGATGCCACTGATACTGCCCTTCTTGATGAAGAAAATCTGGATGAAATGGATGCCTTTGTTACAGCAACGGGATTTGACGAAGAAAACCTGCTTCTCGCTTTAATGGCAAAGCATCGTGGAATTGAAGACGTTATCTCAAAGGTAAGCCGCCAGAGCTACAAATCCCTAACTGAAAGAATGGGTGTAGATATGGCTCTTAATCCGCTTGATATCGTTACAAGTACCATTTTAAGATATGTTCTTGGCTCCAAGAAGATTATCTCCTCCCTGCTCATTCAGGGACAGGCAGAAATAATGGAGATTATCGCTTCAAGCGATATGCAGTTTGCCAACAAGCCTCTATGTGAGCTTGACCTGCCAAGTGGAGTGCTTATTGCAGCCATTCACAGAGGAAACAACGTTATTATACCTGATGGTAAAACTCAAATATTGGAAAACGATAAGGTTACAATTTTCTGTTTGCTTTCAGATATTTCAGAAATCGAAGCCTTATTCAAGCCTAAACGTGGTTTACATCTCGGTTTAGGAAAAGAGAGAGGACTCTAAATGTCAAGCAGACTTAAAACGATTATGAGAATAGAGAGTGCAATCATGATAGTTCTTTCACTTTCAATGATTCCTCCTCTTCTCATAGCTATTTACAATGGTGAACAAAAAAGTATATATAGTTTTTTAGTTGTTATCCTGCTTTCTTTTTTCGCAGGTATGTTTCTAAATAAGAATTTCAGCCATTCCCAGTACAGATTAAAGAACCGGGATGGTTTTCTTATTGTTGCCCTTGCTTGGGCGCTGGCTTCATTTTTCGGTGCCATGCCTTTTTATTTCTCCGGCAGCATTCCCAGCTTTGCAGATTCATTCTTTGAATCCTGTTCAGGCTTCACTACCACAGGGGCATCAATACTTACCGATATTGAAGTACTTCCCCGTTCCATTTTATTTTGGCGTTCCTTTACCCACTGGCTCGGGGGAATGGGTATTATTGTTTTTATTACAGCGCTGGTGCCGGCATTTGGTTTGAATGGTCAGATTGTAGCAAATGCAGAGACAACGGGGCCGACAAAGGACAAGATAACAGCAAAGTATTCCCAAGGTGCTAAAGCAGTATATTTAATATATATTGCCATGACAGTAATAGAAACTATCCTGTTAAAGCTCTGTGGATTATCCCT
>CALZMV010000038.1 GCA_945788655.1 uncultured Clostridia bacterium
GATGTTGAGTCTAAGAAGTCTGTTTCATAAGCAATTACACGGTTTTCGATTATTTCGTCTAGAGAAGGCTCTTTGTCTCCTGCGAAAAAGAAAGTGAATAGCAGCAGTACAATTATGATAATTGCTATAATTGCTACCGCACAAACTGCGATTAATTTTTTCTTATTTTTCATTTTTATCCCTTTCGTTTATTATAAGGTGTTTAATTATTTCCTGAAAAAATATATAATATAATACCATAAAAAAGAGAGTGTGAGTAGTATTTCACATAAAATTCACTTTTTACTAACGCGAGGGAGGTATATCATATGGAGTCAAGATTAATTTTAAGAGATAGTAATTTCGATGATTGCATGCTATTTTCTAAGTGGGAGCAGGATCCAAAGGTAACCCGTTTTTTTACGATTAATGAAGGACGAGATTATGAGGAGATAACAAGGGAGTTCATTGTAAGAAATGAAGACGTCACTCAAAGACAATTCACAATATGTATAAAGAATACTAATGAGCCTATTGGCAGAATATACATCAGCAACATCAACAGACACTATGACTCGCTTGACATAACGAGAATATATATTGCAGATACTGACAAAAGAGGAAAAGGATACGGAGAGGAAGCATTAAGACTTGTGTTAAAGTGGGCATTTCATGAAATGAAAGTTGAGAGAGTAACTCTTGACTATTTTGTAGAAAATGAAATTGCAGCCAATCTGTATGAAAAAGTCGGATTTATTAAAGAAGGTGTTATGCGTCATGGCGGAAAGAAAAATGGCGAATATGTGGATATGTGCTTGATGTCCATGTTAAAGGAAGAATATTACAAGTAATGTATACAAAAAAACACATATTATTCGATTGACTTATGGCATATTTGTGGTATTATTTATTAGCGACCACTACATATAGTAGTAGAAACTTGATTTGGAAATGATGTGTAAATGATATACTTTTATTAATTTGATGGGAGAAAACTATGGACAGCATTAAGAAAATTATTAAACGAGATGGCAGAATGGTTGATTATGATGTAAACAAAATTGCAGAAGCCATTTTTAAAGCTGCTCAAGTGCTTGGCGGTAAAGACAAGGATATGGCAAAGTATTTGGCAAGACAGACAGAAGTTTATTTACTTGAAAGATGTCACACACCGGTACCTTCTGTAGAACAGATTCAGGATGCTGTCGAAAAGATTCTTATTGAAAACGGTCATGCGCGTACAGCTAAGGAATATATCCTCTACAGAGCAGAACGTACAAAAGCTCGTGACATGAATACAAAGCTCATGAAGATATACGAGGATCTGACCTTCAAGGAAGCAAAAGAAAATGAAATAAAGCGTGAGAACGCCAACATAGATGGCAATACAGCCATGGGAACAATGCTCAAATATGGTTCTGAAGGTGCCAAAGAGTTTTACAAGATGTATGTAATCGATCCAAAACATACAAGAGCTCACGAAAATGGGGACATTCATATTCACGATATGGATTTCTATACTTTGACAATGACTTGCTGTCAGATTGACCTTGTTAAACTGCTTAAAGGCGGTTTCTCAACAGGTCATGGACATTTAAGAGAACCTAACGATATCGAAAGCTATGCAGCACTGGCTTGTATTGCTATCCAGTCAAACCAGAATGACCAGCATGGCGGTCAGTCCGTACCTAATTTTGATTATGGTATGGCTCCGGGTGTTCGCAAATCCTACAGAAAGCTTTACTGGATGAATGTGGGTAAGATGGTTAACTACATTTTAGATATTGAAGATGGAGTTGACCAGATTAAAGCTCTTGGCAAAAAAATTATGGAAGAGCATGGCGTTGAACCTTGCATGGCTTGGGACAACAACTACAAGGAACTTGAATTTGTTGAGCTTGAGAAACTTGTAGGTGCTGAAAATGCCGCTAAAATTCAGGACAGATCAACTAGATATGCTGACAAGGAAATAAGAAGAAAAACTCATCAGGCTATGGAAGCATTCATTCACAATTTAAATACAATGCATTCAAGAGCCGGTGCACAGGTTCCTTTCAGTTCAATTAACTATGGTACAGACACATCTCCTGAAGGAAGACTTGTCATGGAATCCGTTATGAAAGCAACTGAAGAGGGTCTTGGCAATGGCGAAACTCCTATTTTCCCAATACAGATTTTCAAGGTTAAAGAAGGTGTCAGCTATAATCCGGAAGATCCTAACTATGACCTGTTCAAGATGGCATGTAAGGTTTCTGCAAAGAGATTATTCCCTAATTTCTCATTCCTTGATGCACCTTTTAACAAGCAGTATTATGTAGCAGGTGATCCTAGCACAGAATGTGCATACATGGGATGCAGAACAAGAGTAATTGGAAATCACTATGACCCTTCAAGAGAAATAGTTAACGGAAGAGGTAATCTGAGCTTTACATCTATAAATCTTCCAAGACTTGCTATTAAGGCTAAAGGTGATTTAGACATGTTCTTCGAAGGACTAGATCATATGATAGACCTTGCATGTGATCAGCTCTACGATAGATATAAGATACAGTCACAGAAGAAAGTAAGAAACTTCCCGTTCTTAATGGGACAGGGAATATGGATTGATTCAGATAAGCTTGGTCCTGACGATACCATAGAAGAAGTAATCAAGCATGGTACACTGACTGTAGGATTTATCGGCCTTGCAGAGTGCTTGAAAGCTTTAACAGGAAAGCATCATGGAGAATCCAAGGAATCACAGACTCTTGGTAAGGAAATCGTAGGATATATGCGCAAGAGAATGGATGAGAAGTCAAAACAAACAGGTCTTAACTGGTCACTTATCGCCACACCGGCAGAGGGACTTTCAGGTAGATTTGTAAGAATTGACAGAAAAAAATATGGCGTAATTCCTGGTGTAACAGATAGAGACTATTACACAAACAGTTTCCATGTTCCTGTATATTATCCAATAAATGCTTTCGAAAAGATTTCAATAGAAGCGCCTTACCATGAACTTACAAACGGAGGACACATATCTTATATTGAACTTGACGGAGATCCGCTAAAGAATCTCGATGCATTTGAAAAAGTTGTAAGATTTATGAAAGAATCAGGAATAGGATATGGTTCGATCAACCATCCTGTAGATAGAGACCCATGCTGCGGTTATACAGGTATTATTGATAATGAGTGCCCACAGTGCCATAGAAAGGAAAATGACGGTAATGTTGGATTTGAAAGAATCCGCAGAATCACAGGTTACCTTGTAGGAACTATGGATCATTGGAATAATGCAAAATCTGCTGAAGAAAAGGATAGAGTAAAGCATGATGTCAACTCAGAACTTGAACAGTTATAATTCAATCAGAATTGCTGGCATAGTACGAGAATCAATTGTAGATGGTCCTGGTTTCAGATTTGTAGTCTTTTGCCAGGGCTGTCCACATGGATGCCCGGGATGCCACAATCCTGACACTCATGATTTTGACGGCGGTTATGATTGTGATATTGAAAAAATAGTAGAAGCTGTTTCGAAGAATCCTTTGCTGGATGGTGTGACTTTTAGCGGTGGTGAACCATTTTGCCAGCCGGAGGCTTTTTATAATTTAGCTTTAAAATTAAAAGAAAAAAATATGGACATACTGGCCTATAGTGGTTATACTTATGAGGAACTTGTGGCAATGAATGACCCTGCAGTTGATAATTTGCTTTCAACACTGGATATTTTGATAGATGGAAGATATTTGGATAATGAGAGGGATCTGACCTTATTGTTCCGAGGAAGCAAAAACCAGAGGGTAATAGATATGAATCTAACCAGAGAAAATGGTCATATTACCCTTGCTGAAAAATATCAATAAAAAGAGAAAAAAACACTTGAACACAAAATTACATTATGATATAATGTCAAATGTTCGAGTGCGAACTAAAGTTTTTTTGTTTGTAAAATATGCAAAGCATGCTTAATATACTAAGAGGAGGTGCGGTAGAATGTCAAAGAAGTGCGAAATTTGTGGTAAGGGTCAGGTATCTGGAAACGCTGTATCCCACTCCATGAGACACACAAGAAGAAAATGGAATGCAAATATCCAGACTGTAAGAATCGCTGAAGAAAACGGCACAGTTAGAAGAGCAAACGTGTGCACAAAGTGTATCAAATCAAATAAAGTGAACCGTGCCATCTAATTTAAAGGCGACAGAGATACTGTTATTCGACAGTATCTTTTTTATTTGCTTTTTTGCACTATTTGTTCAAAAGGCTGAAGCCACAAACAACAAGTACGATTCCCAAAAGGATTATCCAGGCCTTAGGCGGCAGAAAAAATGCACAGATTGTTACAATTCCAAAAACTAACAGTACAAAACCTATATCTTTACTCTCTCTATAAAGATTAAAACATTTCTTTTTATGGCAGTTTTTGTTCATGGCTGACCTCCGTTATAATTATACATTAATATAACCTATGTTTTTTATTATGAAAATGTGAAAGTTTATGATAAAATATAGTAAAAGTAAACGAAGGGGTCGGTATTATGTCACTAAGCAGAACTACAAAGCTAGGAAAGATAACTATAAATAACAGCGTAATATCTAAGGAAATAATCAAGGCAGCTTCAAAAGTAGATGACAAGGTTTTTCTATCAAATGATAGAGGAAAACTTTTAGGAAATCCTAAAAGAGTAGGCACAGGTGAATTTGGCAATAACATTTTGATTGAGGAGAAAGAAGAATCTATACATGTATTATTCTATATTGTCATAAAATTCGGTGCCAGCATAGGTAACTGCACCAAGGTGATACTAGATGAGCTTGAGCAGTCTCTAAAGACACTTTTTCCTAATCAGAATGGCATAATAACAATAAAGATTATTGGTGTGAAGTCAAAAAATATCGCTCCTAGGGATATTGAGGTTAAAAGAAAATATGAAGTTAGATGATAAGATTACAGCAATAAAAGGCGTTGGGGACAAAAAAGCTCAAAAACTCAGTCAGCTGAATATAGAAAAAATAGAAGATCTTTTTTATCTTATTCCACGAAAATATGAAGATCGCAGAAATGTATCATATATTATGGAAGCTCCCTTTGATAGAGAGGTTCTGATTAAGGGGAAGGTTGTAACACAAAAGACTACCGGCAATCCATATAGCAATAAAACACCGCTTAGAGTGCTGATTGAGGATTCATCGGCAACTCTTGAGGTGCTTTTTTTTAACGCTAAATACTTAAAAAATTACTTTAAGGTTGGCAAAGAATATACCTTTTACGGTAAAATCACCCTAAATAACGGAAGAAGACAAATGGCACATCCTGAATTTCATCCATCAGGTGATAAGGATGACATAAGGGGCATTTTTCCTGTTTATCCATTGACTGATGGAATAACTCAAAGCATCCTGAGAAAACTCATTAAAGAGGCATTGCCCCTCGCGGATGAGATAAAGGAATGGCTGCCTCCTGAAGTTGTAAGCCAATATTCACTTTGTGATCCGGCTTATGCCATTAGAAATCTGCATTTTCCGGAGGATGAGAGGCAGATAAATGAGGCAAAATATAGAATGATTTTCGAAGAACTTCTTACACTGCAGACAGGTCTTTTATATATAAAAAAAGGAATTGCTGATAACAACGGGATTGCTATAAAAGAAAAGTCTGCTGCAGAATTTATTTCATCTCTATCTTTTGAACTTACGGAAGGACAAAAAAAGGTATGGAAGGAAATCGAGAACGATTTGGCTTCAGACAAGCCTATGAACAGATTAGTACAGGGAGACGTAGGCTCCGGCAAAACTGCAGTCGCTGAAATAGCAATGTTCAAGACTGTTATAAATGGCTTTCAGGCTGTTATGATGGCTCCTACAGAACTTTTGGCAAAGCAGCATTATGCTTCCTTAAAAAGGGATTTTAAGGCTTTTGGATTTAATGTGGACCTGCTTTGCAGCAGCATGAACTCAAAAGAAAAAGAAACAGCGCTCTTGAACCTTAAGAGCGGAAAAACAGATATTATTGTAGGTACGCATGCGCTTATTCAGCCTAATGTCAAATTTAATAATTTAGGTTTGGTAATTACAGATGAGCAGCATCGTTTCGGTGTAAACCAGAGAAGTATCCTGACGGAAAAAGGCATTAATCCTAATGTGCTTGTAATGACTGCAACACCAATTCCAAGAACTTTGGCTGTAATATTATATGGAGATCTTGATATTTCTGTTATTAATACCATGCCTGCAGGCAGAATGCCAATAAAGACCTATTTAAGAAACGAAGAAGCAAGAGATTCAATATACAGCTTTGTGGAAAAAAATGTTAGAGACGGGCGACAGGCATATGTAGTTGCACCTCTGATTGAGGAATCGGAAAAACTTTCGTGCAAGTCGGCAGAAGAACTTTTTGAAGAAATTTCCAGAAAATTCCCGCATTTAAGGGTCGGTCTTGTTCATGGTGCGCTAAAGCAGGAGGACAAGGATAGAGTGATGGAGTCTTTTTCTTTGGGAAAAATAGACATCCTTGTTTCTACAGTTGTAATTGAAGTAGGTATTGATGTCCCAAATGCTACAGTAATGGTTATTGAAAACTGTGAAAGGTTTGGTCTTGCACAGCTTCATCAGCTTAGAGGCAGAGTAGGAAGAGGCAAACATCAGTCATACTGCATACTCATTTCGGGAAGTGATAGTAAGGTAGCTGCAAAACGAAATGAAATAATGGTGAAAAGTTCTGATGGATTTGAGATTGCTGAAGAAGATTTGAAGCTGAGAGGACCCGGAGAAATTTTCGGAACAAGGCAGCATGGTATCCCTGAACTTAATATCAGCAATTTGCTCAGACATGTAGATATTCTTGAAAATGTAAAAAATGTTGCAAATAACATTATAAAAAAAGATCCTAATTTTAATCTTACTGAAAATCAGCCACTTAAGAAGAAGGTACAAAAAATGTTTGGTGAAAACATACAGTTAAATCTTTAAAATCTGTTGGAACGGATATTCCTTAACTCAAAGAGCCTATGAAATTCTCCATAGGCTCTTTTTGAATATAAGGTTTGTGATCTTAAAAAACTACTTGCCAGCTAACTGTCTTTCAGCCATTTCAACTAACTTCTTAGTCATATAACCGCCAACGTATCCGTTTTCTCTTGCGGAAAGGTTACCCTTATCCATCTGGTCATAATTTGATAGACCTAATTCGTTAGCAACTTCTGTCTTTAAGCTCTTTAATGCAGGTTTTGCATTTGTGTTCATTTTATCTTGTAATGACATGTTTTTCACCTCCTATTACAATAATTATTGTGTGCTGTGAAAAAGAATATATGTTAAGCAATAAATGGCTTTTTTGGCCTTACATTCCAAATAAATTTATGATAAATATTTGATTTTAAAAAACTTATAGGTTAATATAAAACTGTTAAAAAATATAAGCAACGTAAGGAGCGTTATTAAGATGAGAATTATTGCAGGTGATTATAAAGGCAGAAGGCTTGAAACACCTGATAATTTTGATGTTAGACCGACAACAGACAAGGTAAAGGAAGCTATGTTCAGCATAATTTCACCTTATGTAGTAGACGGCATTTTTGTTGACCTGTTTTCAGGCACCGGAAACCTTGGGCTTGAAGCTCTTTCAAGAGGTGCATCGAAATGCTATTTCTGCGACAGTTCAAGGACGAGCATCGGGATAATCAGAAAAAATATAAAATATTGCAGGGCAGAGGAATACTCTGTGATATATGCAGGAGATTTCAGACAGTCACTGATGAAAATAAAAGACAAGGTTGATGTTTTTTTGCTGGATCCGCCTTATGACTCGGATTATTATAATATTTCCTTTGAGATGATTAAGGAGTATGACCTGTTGGCAGAAGATGGAATAATAGTTGCTGAACATAGAAATGATGTTGAACTGGGAGAAGAAATTGCCGGTTTTGAGCTGCTAAAAGAAAGAAAATATGGCAATATAGTACTAAGTATTTATGGGTAGCCTTGCTTCAACAGTTTTATTATGTTAAAATGTTCGTGTAATAATTCGGAGGTAAATTTTTGATGAAAACAAAAGCACTTTATGCAGGCTCTTTTGATCCGCTTACACTAGGACATCTTGATATTATTGAAAGAGCTGCTAATATTTTTGATGAGGTTGTTATCGGAGTGGTTATTAACCTCGAAAAGAAGACCATGTTTACCTTTGAAGAACGTATGGATATGATTAATGAGGCTGTTAAGCATATTGATAATGTTTCGGTAGATATGTGTGATGGTCTTCTGGCTGACTATGTTAATAATAATGAATTTAATGTGGTTATCAGAGGACTGAGAGGAATGAGCGACTTTGATAGTGAGCAGCAGATGGCACAACTTCACCAACACTTGTATAATGATAAAACCGAAACGGTTTTCTTGATTTCAGATGCCAAGTATGCGTTTATCAGCTCAACGATGGCAAAGCAGGTTATTTCGTTAGGCGGTGATGGCTCCTGCCTGGTTCCGCCGTGTGTATTAGATAAGATGAAAGGGAGATTAGACAAGTAATGGAAGATACAATGAGAGTATTGAAACTATTAGAAGAATTGGAAGACATTGTTGATGAAGCTACAGGGCTTCCGCTTTCAAACAAGATAATGCTGGATGCTGAAGAAATTTTCCAGATTATTAGAGAAATAAGACTTGCACTTCCGGATGATGTTCAGCAGGCTAAGTGGATTAGGGATGAAAGAGACAGAATTCTGGACGAAGCCAAAACTGAATATGAGAGAATCATCAGAGAAGCTAAGAAACAGGCTGAATATCTGGTAGAGAATGATGATATTACTCTAAGAGCAACAAAGCTTGCCAGTGAGATAAAACAGGATGCCGAAACTCACGCTAGAGTGATGCGAATGAGAACTTACGATTATGTGGACAAAATGCTTTATGATATGCAAGGTCAGATGGATGAGTTAAATATGAAGTATTTCGGTGAGATGTACACAAACTTAGAGAACACATTTGCATCAATAAATGAAATTCTTGCAGCCAACAGAGAAGAAATGAAGAAACTGGCATACAAGACTCAAAATGAAGTGAATGTTGGTTCCTTTGCACCAAGCGAAGAATAAGTTTCAGGTAATGACTATATAATTTGTTAGTAGTATGATGATTAAGGACATTCCTAAGGAGTGTCCTTTTGAAATATATGAGTAATTTTAGAATGCATTTGAGAATATAAATGTTATATGAAATTACTTTCCCTAATAAAAAACAAAATAGTTGTATTTGTTGCTATATTATTCGTTTCAGGAATGATTATTTTGCCGGATGTAACAGCTGACGGTTTTAAAAATGCAATAAATATATGGCTGAATTCTATAGTGCCTGTTTTGCTTCCCTTTTTTATTTTTTCGGATTTTATTAAGAGGACGGGCGAACTAGAATATCTTCCTCCTAGAATATATCCTTTTATTATTTCTTTTCTGTCTGGATATCCAATGGGAGCAAAGATAACAGCCGATTTTATCAAAGAAAAACGTCTGAGCCTGCCTGAGGGCAAGCGTGTCTTAAGCTACTCCCTTGTCACAGGGCCTTCATTTATTATTTTTACTATAGGTTCCTTTATTGGGAGCACAAAGGCGGCCGTAATAGTAGCGATAGCACACTATATTGGTGCGTTGTTAAATAGCTTTTTCTATTATAATAGCCATAAGTCTGTTGCAAACTACTCTTTAGAAAAACATAATACAGAAAATATAACTATGGAAAAATTTACTCAGGCAATTTATGATGGATTTAAAGCAATGGGGACAATTTTAGCTTATCTCATGATATTTACGATTGCTATTTTTTTCATAGAGCATATTGGGCTCTTTGATTATGTCAAAAATCAGACTTTTTTAAGTTTTATTAAAGGCGTTTTTGAAATGACCATTGGAATAAACCTTATCGGAATGTGTGATATTAGTTTAAGACTAAAAACAATTATTTCCGCATTCCTTGTATCTTTGGGAGGTTTGTCTGTAATAGGCCAGGCCACATCAATTGCTGGTGGTTCTGGACTTAAGCTTATTGATATTGTTGAGGTTAAAATAACACATGGGCTACTAGCGGGAATTATAGCTACACTATTGGTAAATATTATGT
>CALZMV010000039.1 GCA_945788655.1 uncultured Clostridia bacterium
GGCAACACACCTGCACTCTGCCAGCGTGTTGTTGATGCTCTTGAGGGATATGATGGACTCTATTGCATTGAATCTTTCGATCCTTCAGTTGTCAAGTGGCTTCGTGATAATCGTCCGGACATTGTTCGCGGCCAGCTTGCGGGAAGTCTGAGAAAGTCAGGAGATGTGAACATTAAGAAAAGTCACGATTTTCTATTAAGGAGTCTTCTTGTAAATCTGGTTGGAAAGCCGGACTTTGTGGCATATAAGTATTCTGACATTGATGCGGCTGCCTTTAGAAAATACAAAGGAGCTAAGTTTACATGGACTGTCAAGTCCTATGAGGATATGAAGAATGCTGAGTCCAAGGGTATAGCGGTTATTTTTGAACAGTTTAATCCGAAGGATTACGAATAAAAAAGACTATGATATAAGAAAAGGTTTTGTTCAAGGTGATTTTACCTTAAACAAAACCTTTTTATATGCCGTTTATTTACCGATTTTCTTTATGACAGATTGCTGCTTACAGCTTTTCAATGGTAGGTTTAACCTGATAGAAATCTCTCAGAGCTTCGTACTGCGCCTGGGCTTTTAGCGCTTTTTGAGAAGTTTCGCTGCCCGTCTTTACTGCTTTTATCATTATATTCCTTGCAGTATGTTCAAGACTTGTAAATTCAATCATAGCAACATCATAGCCCTTGCTTTCAAGCTTAAGACCTCTAAGACCATCGGTCAGATATTCCGTAAGCCTATCTTTTAGGATTCCGTATTTTAACATTGGCTGATGGATTTCATTTTTTATCTGACTGAAGAGCTCATGTTGGCAGCAAGGCACGCTAAGAATGACCTTTGTATTCCATGATACAGCATTAATCAGAGCGTAGTCGGTTGCTGTATCACAGGCATGAAGTGTTACGACCATGTCTGCGTGGTCGCTTGTATAGTCAGCAATATCTCCCATGAGGAATTTGAGCTCATGATATCCCAGATCTCTAGCAACTTTGTTGCAGAAATCGATAACATCTTTCTTCAAGTCAAGCCCTATGATTTCAACGTTTCTGTTTTTTTGCACCTTCAGGTAGTAGTAGATGGCGAAGGTCAGGTAGGCCTTCCCGCAGCCGAAATCGATTATTTTAAGAGGCGTCTCTTTATCCGCTGGCAAATATGGAAAAACATCTTCTACAATCTCCAGATAACGGTTAATCTGTCTGAACTTGCTGTAATGTTTTGGAATGACCTTGCCGCTTTTGTCCATAACCCCAAGGTGCACTAAAAAATCGCATGGCACTCCGTCCGGTATGATGTGATTTTTTGTTCTGTTATGTGTAATATTGCTGCAGCTGCTGCAACTTAGGGTAGCCGGTTTTTTTGTTATTCTGGGGTTTTCGACTTTAGAAGCGAGAATCTGTATGTCTGAAATACTGGTAAAGATGTTTGCCTGTTTGAAATCTTCCTCCATTACTTTTAAGCAAAAATCAGCAGTTTCTTCTGTAGAAAGGTTCTTATGAATTGCTTTTTTTTCATAGGAATACTCTGCCTGGTAACTGATTTGGCCGCCGATAAGAACAGGTCTAATGGTGATTTTGCTGTATTCTGTTGACTTACGTCTTTTTCCTGAAAAGACAAGCTTTATCGGTTTTTCTTCCGTTCCTTCTGTTCCATTTGCGAAAAGATTTATAAAAAGTTCTTGTAATTTATTCATGTTTTTTCACCTTGTCTGTTGTTTTTTATGATTTTATCATATATAGCGGATGTTCGCAATTGGCTCTATGGCTCTACAAATTCGACTCCGAGAAAATCGGCGGTAGAAAGTGCCAGATTGCGTCCAATCGACTCAATGTTATTGATAATCCAGTTTGCATCTTCTATGTTGTCATGATATGCAACTTCCACAAGGATTGCAGTCGCCCTTGTCCTTCTCAATTCGACGAGAGATGTGGTAGGAACAGCTGAAACCATATTTGGAAGGGGATAGATGAGCTTTAGGTTGTTTGCAAAAATTTCTGCGGCCCGTTTTCCGTTAGAACTGTCACGATAGTAATAGACATCGGAACCGCGAATCATGCCGGCAAGGTTTGTTGGAGCAGCATTTGAATGAATTGCCAGATGCAAGTCATAACTGCCTTGATTTGAGAGAGCTATGGATGTAGATACCGTGCCGCTTGGATCATTTCTGCCATAACTAATGCCGCTTGCTCGGAGATAAGGTTCCATTGCATCGGCGATAAGGTTAGCATAATATTCTTCGTTATTTCCTGTAACATAAGGGTTATATTCTTGCGTTGAGGGGCTCAAAAAAACTGAAGCCATTATTGGTGTTCACCTCCTAAAGTTGGTAGTACTATGATATGCCGGATATATGCAGTTCGTGAACCTGCTGGATATAAATACTTTTTTAACAAATCCAAACCCATTGAAATTAAGCCTTTAATGTGATAAAATATTGTATCAAGTATTGATACAATGTCAAAAGATGTAAAATTTAAAATATAAAGGATATAAAGGATATAAAGCATATGATTGAGAAGCAAAAGATTATCAATATCGCTGTAATTGCTCACGTTGACGCAGGCAAGTCCACTCTGGTAGACGCATTCTTAAACCAGAGCGGTGTATTCAGATCAAATGAAGAAGTTGCAGACTGTGTAATGGACAGCGATGACATAGAAAGAGAAAGAGGCATTACAATTTATTCCAAGAACTGTTCCGTAATGCATGGTGATGTCAAAATCAATATTGTTGATACACCGGGACATGCAGATTTCTCTTCTGAAGTAGAACGTATTATGAAAACTGTTGATACAGTTATTCTTTTAGTAGACTCCAGCGAAGGTCCAATGCCTCAGACCAGATTCGTTCTGAAGAAGTCATTGGAACAGGGCATTAATCCTATTCTATTCATTAATAAACTTGACAAAAAAGATGCAAGAGTTGATGAAGTAGTAGATGAGGTTTATGAACTGTTTATGGACCTTGATGCTAACGACGAACAGCTTGACTTCCCTATTCTTTACGGAATTGCTCGTCAGGGGATAGCTGTAAGAGAGCCTGAAGACATTCAGGGAATGGTTATCGGTGAAGGTGAAGAAAAGATTAAGAAGAGCCCTGCAGGTTACGGCGGACTTGATATTACACCTCTGTTTGATACCATCATTGACCATTGCCAGCCTTATCCCGACTTGAATGATGAACCATTGCAGCTTCAGGTTTCAACCCTTGCATATGATGACTATATCGGAAGATTGGGAATTGGCAGAATAACCAAGGGCAAGATTAAGGAAGGCCAGAGTGTTGCGCTTGCCAAGGCAGATGGCTCCATCGTACAGAGAAAGGTTAATCAGATTTTCGTATATAGAGGGCTCAAAAGAGTGGCGGTTCCTGAAGCAGAGAGCGGAGATATCGTGGTTGTATCAGGTATTGCAGATATTTCTATAGGCGAGACAATTTGTGATATACAAAATCCTGAACCTATGGAGATGATTCATATAGAAGAACCTACATTAAGCATGAACTTCATGGTTAACAAATCGCCTTTTGCCGGCAAGTCAGGTAAGTATGTCACAAGCAGACATATCAGAGAAAGACTTAATAAGGAACTGGAAGTAAACGTAGGTTTAATGGTGGAAGACACTGATTCAACGGACTGCTTCAGAGTATCAGGAAGAGGTGAACTTCATCTTTCCATTCTTATTGAAAACATGAGAAGAGAAGGATATGAACTTGCAGTTTCAAAGCCTGAGGTTATCATGAGAAGGGGTGACCACGGTCAGCCACTTGAACCAATAGAAGAAGTTGTAATTACAGTGCCTGAAGAATACTCGGGAACTGTAATCAATAAACTGAATATAAGAAAAGGCATTATGACTCAGATGGGAACAGAAAACGGATATGCCAAGCTTGAATATCTGGTTCCTACAAGAGGTCTTCTTGGATACAGAACTGAATTCATCAACGATACACGCGGTGAAGGAACTATGGTTACAAGATTTGCTGATTTTGACGAGTACAAAGGTGACATTCCTCAGCGTGTCAACGGCGTGGCAATTGCTCAGGAAGAAGGAACATGTACACCATATGCGTTGTTTAATATCGGTGAACGTGTTCAGATGTTTGTAGAACCGGGCACAAAGGTTTATGAAGGCATGATTGTCGGAATGAACTCAAGAAATGACGATATGGTTGTAAATCCTTGCAAGGCAAAGAAAGTCAGCAATATGCGTGCAGCCGGTTCTGACGATGCTATTAAGTTGTCACCTCCAAGAACATTTACCCTTGAAGAAGCCCTGGATTTTATCGATGATGATGAATTGGTTGAAATAACTCCTGACGATATCAGAATCAGAAAGAAACTGTTAAAAGAACTAGATAGACGAAGAAGCGGCAGAGTTTATGAATAACAATTGTCAGAGTTTATAAATTGCATAAATTGCATATTAAATAGGAGATAAGAAGTTGTTTGGATTAGGTGAGAAGGCTACCGCTTATCTTGAAACTGCCATAGGTGTGTGCCTGATTATTGCTATAGGGCTTTTGGCTATGAAAGTTCTATTGAAAATATCGAGAAAAACCCTTCAGAAATCATCGTTGGATGAATCCATGCACATTTTTATACTAAATGTTTTAAAGGTAGTGCTTTATATTCTTCTGATTGTGGTAATATTGGGATATATGAAAGTGCCAACGGCACCGCTGGTTACTGTACTGGGCGCAGGAGGTGCTGCAATCGCATTAGCTCTTAAGGACAGTTTGGGAAACATTGCGGGAGGACTCCTGATTCTCGTAAACCAAATGTTCAAAAAAGGTGATGTTATTGAGATTGGAGGCAAAGAGGGAATTGTTGAAAGCATAGACCTCTTTGTTACAACTCTTAAAACATATGATAATAAGGTGGTAACAGTTCCAAACGGAGTTATTACCACATCCGTAATAGTCAACTACTCTAAGGAAGACAAGAGAAGAGTGGATTGCATATTCGGAATTAGTTATGATTCGGACATTGAGAAGGCAAAAGACGTCCTGCTTGCTGTAACTGAAACATGTCCGCAAATTTTAAATGAGCCGGAACCTGTAATAGGCGTAAGGGAACATCAGGATAGTGCCGTTGCCCTCGATTTGAAGGTATGGTGCAATACTGATGACTACTGGTCTGTTAAGTATTATCTTGAAGAACAGGTTAAACTGGCATTTGATGAAGCAAATGTTACAATACCGTATCCGCGATTGGACGTGCGCGTGACAAAGTAATTTTTTAGGGAGAGTAAGAATGGGAGAAATTAAAAAATTCAAAAGAGTATTGGTTGCTAACAGAGGTGAAATTGCTATCAGAGTATTTAGAGCATGTCGTGAACTGGGCATCAGAACTGTAGCGATTTACTCAGAAGAAGACAAGAACACTTTGTTTAGAACCAAAGCAGATGAAGCATACCAGGTTGGTAAGGGCAAGACGCCTGTAGGTGCTTACCTTGGTATTAACGAAATTATTGAACTTGCAAAATCAAAAGGCGTAGATGCAATCCATCCCGGTTATGGTTTCCTTGCTGAAAATAGTGAATTTGCAAACGCATGTGCTAAAGCAGGTATCGAATTTATCGGACCTACAGCTGAAATGATGGATAGACTCGGTGACAAGATTAAATCTAAGATTGTTGCAAACGAAGTAGGAGTTCCAACAATTCCCGGTGTTGAAAAGGCTATTCAGACTGAAGAGGAAGCAGTTGCATTTGCTAAAAGCTGTGGATATCCTGTAATGCTCAAGGCAGCAGCAGGCGGTGGCGGAAGAGGTATGAGAATTGTTCGCAGTGAAGAAGAATTGTTACCTCAGTTCAGAAGTGCAAGAAGTGAAGCTGCAAAGGCTTTTGGTATCGACGATATATTCATTGAAAAATATCTGGAAAATCCTAAACATATCGAAGTACAGATTTTAGGAGATAAATACGGCAACATCGTTCACTTATACGAAAGAGACTGCTCAATTCAGAGAAGACACCAAAAAGTTATCGAGTTCACACCTGCTCTGTGCCTGACAGAAGAACAGAGAGAGGCCATCTGCAACGATGCTCTAAAGATTGCACGTGCAGTGGACTATAGATCAGCCGGTACAGTTGAATTCTTAGTTGACAAGGATGGAAAGCATTACTTCATCGAAATGAACCCAAGAATTCAGGTAGAACACACTGTAACAGAGCTTGTAACAGGGGTGGATATCGTTCAGGCTCAGTTATTAATCGCTCAGGGCTACAGACTTGATTCGCCTGAAATCGCAATCCCAAGCCAGGATGCAGTTAAGGTAAACGGATATTCAATCCAGTGCCGTATTACAACTGAAGACCCTGCAAACGGATTTATGCCTGACACAGGTACTATTGAAGTTTATCGAAGCCCAGGCGGATTCGGAATCCGTCTTGACGGTGGTAACGGTTTTGCAGGCGCAGAAGTTTCACCGTTCTATGACAGCTTACTTGTAAAGATGACTGCATATGCAAGAACATTTGATGATACAAGAAGAAAGGCTATCAGAGCTCTTTCCGAAGTAATCATTAAGGGTGTAAAGACAAATATTCCATTTATGTTAAACGTTCTTAACCACCCAACATTTGCGGCAGGTAAATGTGATACAGGATTTATCGCAAATACACCGGAATTGCTTAATATTCAGAAGATCGAGGATAAGGAACTTAAGGTTATCGAATTCCTTGGTGATAAATTCGTTAACGAAACAAGAGGTAAGAAACCACAGTTTAACGTTCCTGTATTCCCTAAGTTCAAACCTGCAGATTTAGAAGGTCTTAGAGGTACAAAGCAGCTTCTTGATGAATTAGGTCCTAAGGCTGTTGCTGAATGGGTTAAGGATCAGAAGAAGCTTCTCATTACAGATACTACAATGAGAGATGCTCAGCAGTCCTTAATGGCTACAAGAGTAAGAACTGTAGATATGGAAAAGATTGCTCCTGCCGTTTCCGTATACGGAAAAGATTTGTTCTCACTTGAAATGTGGGGCGGTGCAACCTTCGATACATCATATAGATTCTTAAAGGAATCTCCGTGGGAAAGACTAGAAACATTAAGAGAAAAAATTCCTAACATTCTGTTCCAGATGCTCATCAGAGGTGCTAACGCAGTTGGTTACAAGAACTACCCTGATAACGTTATCAGACAGTTTGTTAAGGAATCCGCTAAATCAGGTATCGACGTATTCAGAATCTTCGACTCACTGAACTGGTTAGACGGAATGTCAATTGCTCTTGATGAAGCCTTAAACCAGAATAAGATTGCTGAAGCATGCTTATGTTACACAGGTGACGTATTAGACGAATCAAGAACAAAATACAACTTAAGATACTATGTAGAAATGGCTAAGGAATTAGAGAAGAGAGGTGCTCACATCCTTGGAATTAAGGATATGTCCGGTCTTCTTAAGCCAATGGCAGCTGAAAAGCTGATTTACACATTAAAGCAGGAAATCGGTATTCCAATTCACTTACATACTCATGATACATCCGGTAATGGTGTTGCTACAGTCCTTATGGCAGCAAGAGCCGGTGTTGATATTGTAGATGCGGCATTCAACTCCATGAGTGGACTTACTTCACAGCCGGCTCTTAACTCAGTAGTTGCGGCTGTTGAAAACTCCTCAAGAGAAACAGGAATTGAACTGGATAAGATTCAGAAGATTTCCGAATACTGGAGAGATGTAAGACCTGTATATGCAGGCTTTGAATCTGAATTAGCAACATCTACAGCTGAAATTTACAAGTACGAAATTCCTGGCGGACAGTACTCCAACTTAAAGCCTCAGGTTGAAAGCTTCGGACTTGGACACAAATTTGAAGATGTTAAGCAGATGTATAAGCAGGTAAATGCTATGCTTGGAGACATCGTTAAGGTTACTCCTTCCTCAAAGGCAGTAGGTGACATGGCTATCTTCATGGTACAGAACGATTTAACTCCGGAAAACATTTACGAAAAGGCAGCCGGAATCGACTTCCCAGACTCAATCGTATCCTACTTTGAGGGTATGATGGGTCAGCCACACGGTGGATTCCCTGAAAAGCTTCAGAAGCTTGTTCTAAAGGATAAGAAGCCTATTACATGCAGACCTGGAGAACTGCTTCCACCGGAAGATTTCGATGCAATCAAGAAACATTTACGAGAAGATTTAGGTCTTGAAGGTACAGATCAGGAAGCAATCAGCTATGCTATCTATCCAAAGGTATTCGATGATTACATCAAGAGCATAGAAACTGAAGGCAACTTCCGCTACATGGGTTCAGATATCTTCTTCCACAGCTTAAGCGAAGGTGAAACCTGCGAAGTTAAGGTTGCAGAAGGTAAGGTATTAATCGTTAAGCTTCATGAAGTGAGACCTGTAGATGCAGAAGGCTTTAGAGAAGCAGTATTTGAAGTAAACGGAAACAGAAGAATCATCAAGATTAAAGACAAATCCGTAACAGTAAACGCTCACAATGCTGTACTTTATGCAGATCCTTCAAATCCTCTTGAAGTAGGCGCAAACATTCCTGGTAACATCATCAAGGTATTAGTTTCCGAAGGCGAAGCTGTTGAAGAAAACCAGCCAATCGCTATTATCGAAGCTATGAAGATGGAAACAAATATCCTCGCTACTGCAAAGGGTAATGTAGAAAAAATCTACGTATCTGAAGGACAGCAGGTTAAGGCAGGAGAAATGATTGCAAAATTGACTAAATAAATGAAGCTTTTGTGCAATTAAAAGGTAATTTGAGAGACTCGATTTTTCGGGTCTCTTTTTTTACGGGGGGAATGTACGGGAAAACATACAATTATTGTCATAAAAAACAATTTATTTTTGAAAAATGTGTGATATAATAACAAATATATATTTTATTAATATTTGTTTAGGAGAATACCAACCATGGAACATCGTTTTATATCAAAGAAATATTGGAAAAAAATGGAGACATTGCTAGGAGGAGTTGTACAGAAGGCAGGCGCATATGACGATTGTATCAACCTGAGCATCGGCGATCCTGACATTCTCACACCTAGCGTAATCATAGAGAATGCTTTTGAAGATGCAAGAAACGGACATACAAAATATACTGATGGAAGAGGATATCCTGAATTGAGACAGGAAATCTGCAAGTTTTATAAAGAAGAATATGACATGGATGTTGATGACAGCGAAGTCATTGTAGTTGCATCCGGAGTTATGGCTATGTTTGAAGTGATGCAGACCGTTCTTGATGAAGGGGACGAGGTTCTTATTCAGTCACCGTGCTTTTCACCGTATTTTAGACAGGTAACCATGGCAGGAGGAATTCCGGTAGAAATGCCTACATATGAAGAGGAAGATTTCCAGATTAACCTTGATCGTCTTGAATCCATGATTACACCTAAGACAAAGGTATTGCTGATTAACAGTCCATCTAACCCTACAGGAAACTGCTTATCCCTTGAAACAATGGGAAAATTGGCAGAAATCGTCACAAAACATGATTTACTTGTTGTTTGTGATGACATATATACCGCTTTCAGCTTCCAGGAAAAGTTTATTCCTTTTGCATCCCTTCCTGGAATGAGAGAAAGAACAATTATCATTAATTCATTTTCAAAGAACTTCCTTATGACCGGCTGGCGTATCGGTAACGTAATTGCACCATCATTCATTATAGACGTGATGAAAGATATCCATGAAAATGTTATCTTTACAGCGCCTTCTATTTCACAGCGTGGTGCAATACATGCTCTGAGACATAGACATGAAGTACAGCCGCCTATAATTGAGGAATACAAGAAGCGCATGGATTATGCCGCAGAAAGAATTAACCAGATTCCATGGATGAGTGTTCTTACACCTCCAAAGGGCAGCTTCTATTTGTTTATCAATATAAAGAATACAGGTCTGACAAGCAATGAAGCAAGTGAAATGCTTTTGGAAAAGGCGCATGTCTTATTATTACCCGGATCTTCTTTCGGAAAGTGCGGCGAAGGGTTCCTGAGACTTTGCTGTACCGTTGGAATCGATAAATTAAAAGAAGCATTTGATAGAATAGAAAAAATAGAATTATAACAACCCC
>CALZMV010000040.1 GCA_945788655.1 uncultured Clostridia bacterium
ATTCCCCCCAATATGGATGTTGTGGAGAATCTTCCCAAGGTTTCCATGAAAATGTTCAGCACAAAAGCCCATATGGCAGCTCCTGCAAAGCTTGTATGCAACGCTTTATTCACAAGCTGCTTGTTGCTCATGTTTTCTACTTCATTTATTTTCTGCTCAACTTTTCTATCAAGCTTTTCAAATTTATCAAACTTTATTTCTTTCTTTTCGTTATTCATAGTCTCTTATTTACCTCATTAGCAATCAAAGCGAATTCCTCAATAGTCAAGGTTTCAGCTCTTCTTGATTCTTCAATTCCTGCTGAAGCCAAGCTTTGCATTACTATATTTTTATCTACCCCGTTAACTTTTTGTAATGAATTTAGAAGTGTCTTTCTCCTCTGTCCAAAACCTGCCTTTACACAATCGAAAAACAGTTTTTCGTTATCCAGCTTAACAGCTTTTTCACTGCGAATATTCAGTCTGAGAACTACCGAATCCACATTTGGCTGCGGAACAAACACTGACCTTGGAACACTTGCCACCTTGTCCACTGTGCAGTAGTATTGCACAGCTACAGATAACGCCCCATATGCCTTTGTTCCCGGTCCCGCTTTAATTCTGTCAGCCACTTCCTTTTGCATCATTATCGTGATGCTTGATGCCTTAACCCCCTCCTCAAGAATTTTCATGATAATCGGTGTTGTAATGTAATATGGAAGGTTTCCCATTATCTTTACATTTTCCATACCTTCATCTTCTATAAGTTTATTTATATCCAGCTTTAAAATATCTTCGTTAATAACCTTGACGTTGTCATATTCCGATAAAGTTTCTGCTAGTATTGGAAGCAGGCTTTTATCTATCTCTACTGCGATTACTTTTTTTGCCAGCTGGGCTGCTTCATAAGTTATTACTCCGATACCCGGTCCAATTTCAAGAACAGTATCTTCTGGTTCGATTCCTGCTCCATCGACTATTTCATCTATAATATTCTTATCAGTAAGAAAGTTTTGCCCAAGGCTTTTCGAGAACTTGAAGCCGTATTCTTCTCTGATTTTTTTAATGGTAGATGGCTCGTATAATTTCATTTTCTATTCCTATCTTTCTTTTGCTTTTGCTACGGCAGCCTCAAAATCCTCTCTTGTTATTCCAAAAGTATTGAGTTTTTTTAACATTGCATTCCCATTTCCATAGCCTATGCCTAAAAATTCCCCGACCATTTCCCTGAGTGCTTTCGAGTCGTTTCTGCCAATAAGCCCTGCCTTGTCCAAGTCTTTTAGCTCAAAGATGCAGGTTACATCTTTTTTGATTGTACATACCTTTTCCAGAACCTTTTTCACGTCTTCAGGTGTGCAGTTTTCAATTCCTACATCGCCATTTTTTATGGCCTTCTTTCTTGGCATATATACATGCTTGCTCTCAGGAAACTTTGCCGAAAGCTTCCTTCTTATTTCTTCTCCCGAGAAATCAGGGTCTGTCAGTATTATCAGTCCTTTTTCTCTGTATGCTTTTTCCAGTAGTTCCCAGGTTGATCTGGCAATTCCGAAACCATGCGTTTCTATAATCAAAGTGTCTGTTATTTGATTTACAACAGCTGTATCATCCCTACCTTCAACAACGATTGCCTCTTTTATATTTAGCTTGTCCATTGTCACTAGTTTCCCTCTTCAACTACAAATAGCAATTCATTTTCTTTTATCATCTTTAAGTCTTTTCTTGCCTGCTGCTCAATATACTCTGCCGAATTGATGTGATCCAGCTCAGCTACTAAATCTTCCTTTAGGTTAAGCAACTTTTTATTATATGCCTTCAGTTCATCTCTCTGTTTTGTCAATTTTGCTATATTAACTGCAGACACTAAAACAAACGCAATAAGTATAACGGTTATTACGCTTGTAATAAGTCTTCTTACATTTGTAACCTTTGTCTTTTTCTTCTTTTTTTCTTTGAATTCAGAGCTTTTTATTGCTTCATGTTTTTTCGCTCTTTTTTCACTTGCTTCAGACACATTGAATTTGCGGTTATTCTTTTCAAATTCTCTTAGTCTTTTGCCTCTCTTCGCCATTCTCATCACCCATCGCAATTATACCATAAAAGAATTTAAGCCACAACAAGACCCCTGCAAGTATGCTTATTGCTGCAAGGATGCTTACTTTGCCATTATCGGCATAAAGCAGAAATTCCCCAATAATGTATGCTGTTACTACACATTGCATTATTCTAATAATAATTGCTGATATTTTTCTTTTGCTTATTCTTGCTATCAGAATATGGAATAACTCTGTTATTATCCCGACCGTCATGCCACAGCAAATCATAAAGAAAATACACTGAAGCTGATTCCTTATTAGCTCGCTCATGGCTTTTTAAAATAATGTATGAACTTTCTTTTTTCTCTTGTCTTTTTCTCCCCATATGAAAAAGCATATATAGTTCCTGATACTACCAAAGTTCCTTCTTTCAGATCCAGCTTTTCTATATTAAGGTTTTCTCCGCTTATTACTATTGTTCCTTCCTTTATGTTTGCCCATAAATTCTGCTCATCAAAGGCATCTACATCAAGAACCTGATTAATGGTAATTCGCTCTCTGTTTTCAAGGGTTACAACATGATTTTCCATATAATCTCTCCTATTATAGAACTCTTATTGATTATATGAAAAAAGGGGTCAATTAAGAACTGACCCCCTCCATATTCCTTATACGTAAAGGGATGGATTTACGTTTCTGCCATTCATCATAATTTCAAAGTGGCAATGCGGACCTGTACTGTTACCAGTGTTTCCTACTGCAGCAATTACCTGGCCCTGGAACACCTTTTCTCCTACAGATACATAGTTTGCACTGTTATGACCATACAAGGTCTTTACGCCGCCACCGTGGTCAATAATTACAGTATATCCATATCCGTAATACCAGCCGGAATGAACTACTGTACCACCATCAGATGCTTTGATTGGCGTTCCTGTAGATGCCGCAAGGTCTATGCCATCATGCATTCTACCCCATCTCCAGCCATATCCGGAGTAGATTCCAACATTTACAGGTCTGATGAAGCTTCCTGTTCCCTTCTTCGGTGGTGCCTGCTTAGTACCCTTAAGAACAATCTTATCTACAGGCTGAACTATTACTTCTCTGCTTATTTCTTCTCTATCTACGACTTCACCATTTCGTTTTGTAAGTCTAGCGGTAACACTGGCCTTACCATTTGAACCGTTTCTACTTACTGCCTGCTCACCTTCATAATAATAACTTGAATTCTGGTAAACTGTTTCATATGGAATAGATTCTGCATATGTCGCCACTTCGACGGTTTCAAGTGTAATAAGCGGAATTTCTCTTTGAACAGTAATAGCATCTCCAATATGAATCAAGCTGAGGTTTAAATTAGGGTTTAATGCCTCAAGTTCTTCGACTGAAACACCTAGCTTCTGGCATATTCCATACACAGTATCACCTTTTTCTACGATGTAATCCGTTGACTGCTGACCACCGCTTCTTATTTTGTCAACAGCCGCCTTTCTGCTGGAAATATTCTTTAGCGTTGTACTGTATCCTTCTAATTTTATTTCCTCCGCAAAACCAATATATTCATATTCAACACTATCTGAATCAGTTATAAATATATCTTTTATGTCCTGAAGAACTTGCTCTGCAATTTTTTCATTTTCAACAACAACCAATATCTTCCCATCGGCCTTAATTGCACATGCTTGGGCATTCAGTTCACCCATGTATGTCAGTTTTTCTAATACCTTGTCCTGAGAGTCTATTTCTTTGCCGTAAGAAGTTACAGGTCTGAAAGTAATATCTGTTTTTGGATCTAAAACGATATTTGTACCATATTCCTTTGACAATTCTTCACTGGTCATTTCGAGAATTTCAATTACATCTCTCTGCTCTTCCACGATTCCAAGAGCACGTCCACGGTATGAATACTCATAATCTGTCGCCCATGAGAAAACGCCTACAAGGAATAATGATCCCAGTCCAAGAATTGCAATGTTTTTTAATATGAATTTTTTATGTTTATTAATATTTACCTGTACATCATGCCATCTTCTGCCAACCGTTACTGCAGTTTTTGCAAAAAACCAGTCGCTGATAGCTCCTATGGCGTCAAGAATATCTATTATTTTTGCCCCCACGAAGATGCCTGCTTGGCATCCCGCTTTTGAAATTTCTTCGATTTCTCCAAATCCATCGTCAAGAAATTCGATAAAGCCTGCAGCAATGTTCCAAATGCCCTTTGAAACATCCTGCTTCGAAATATCCTTCTCCTTCATTTTTTTTATAAATTTGAATTTTGCCATACTTCTGCTTCTCCCATTCTTTCTTTTGTACAAGAACAACGGTTTCCTTCTTCTGTCACTCCTGTATCATTACATTTTTCGCAAAGATACTTTACATCTGTGTAGTCTTCCCTGTAATTGTTTTCAGTCATTACGAAAGCTCTCTCCTCTTCAAGGAAAGCAATTCTCTTTTTAATGTCCGACACTTCTTTTTCTTTACCACCAAGAAGGCATCTGGATAAATTCATTCCAAGAGAAATCAGTTCCTCGTCAATTTCCTTTATTTCAGGGAGTTTTGTATACACCTCAACCTTGCGAGTTTCTGCTTCTGTTTCGGCTTTTTTTCTTAAATAATCATAATATTTATTTAAATCAGCTTTGCTGACTGTATTCTTATTATTAACATTTCTTCCGTCAATCTTTGCTTCTTCGTACCAGTTCTCTAAGACTTTATTAACATATTTTACATTTGGACTTGAAATAAATGATCCCTTTGTACATGCATCCATTACTCTTTCCATATTAAAGCCCATCTTATCGAACCAGCTGTCTATCATCTGGCGCTCTGCTTCTGTTGCACCTCTGTTGAGGCCAAGAGTTTGCAGAACCTTCTTGTATGTACCAAAGCGCTGTTCAAGTTCAATCAAGTGCATTTTAACATCTTCTTCAGTTAAAAAGCCATTCTCTGTCCACTGCCTTACAACCTTTGCGATATAGTTAATACCTTTTTTGTTTTTTTCAGCACAATACTCAACAGCCCCTAAGATTACATCTTTAGTTGCTTTTAAATCTTTTGTCCACGAATATATTTCCTTTGCTTCATGTGGAGACAATGGCTTGCCCAATATGTGCTCAATTGTCTCAAGGAGAAGCTTTAGTTCCTCATTTACAAGAGGTGTTTTTTCTTCTCCTGAAGTTATGGTTTTATCATATGAACCTGCATTCTCATCTGCCGAAGCCGGTAATGAGCCTATGCCGTACATTAAAGATCTCAGCTGTTTGAATTCAATATCATATTTGTTTATTCCAAGCTGTTTTTTTCTTATTACGCCCATCCGTTCCCAATAATCCCATGCTTCTTCCATCTCTTTTTCTGTCATACCAAGCTGATGGCTCATTTTTTCATAGGTCATATTGGATTGATTCTGACTGTACAGTAAGCCATAGAGATATACCTTTACATAATTGCCGGGGGCTTGTGGCATATACTCGTTAATAAAAATGTTTTCAACATCGGTTGTTAATAGATAAAAATCGCTTATTTTTTCTATTGAAAAACCCATAATCTATTTTGCTCCATTTAAATCTTTAAGTAATTTTTCTAAATCAACACCATGGCCTTTTGCTGCCTGTTCTATTGTTTCCATTTCGGCACCGGGACAACCTGCGCAGGATAATAGATGGTTTTGAAAGATTTCTTCATACTTATCATCTAATTCCAGCACTTCCGATATTCTCATTTCCTTTGTAATCATCTACATTACCTCCTGCTAAAATCATCATTTATAAAGCCTTATCACTGAATTTAGTGTATCGGCCAACCCATGTCAATTCAACTCTGTCTGTCGCACCACTTCTATGTTTTGCCAAATGGACTTCACAAACGCCCGGCTTTTCAGAATTTTCGTTATAGTAGTCATCTCTGTAAAGAAAGATTACTATATCGGCATCCTGTTCTATAGAACCTGATTCTCTCAGGTCAGAAAGCATAGGACGCTTATCCTGTCTTAACTCCGGTGCTCTGGAAAGCTGCGATAATACTATTACAGGACAATCCATTTCTCTTGCCAGTAATTTTAAATTTCTTGACAATGCACTTATCTCCTGCTGTCTGGAATCTGCCCTTCCATCATATGTCATAAGCTGCAGATAGTCTACGACAATAAGGTCAAGACCCTGCTCGGCCTTAAGTCTTCTGCACTTGTTGCGCATTTCCATTATTGAAATGCCTGGAGAGTCATCTATTACAATCTTTGTTCCGTTTAACTCATTTAGAGCAACATTGATTCTGTCCCAGTCTTTTCTGTCAAGATCACCTTTTTTCAGTTTTTCTGATTCAACTCTTGCCTGCATGGCGATAAGTCTCTGTCCTAGCTGTTCCTTAGACATTTCAAGGCTGAAAATCAATACAGAAGCATCTGCTTTTATAGCGCTCTGCTGAGCAATGTTTAATGCAAATGCAGTTTTACCCATACCCGGTCTTGCTGCAAGAATTATTAGATCAGATTTATGAAGACCTGACGTTTTTTCATCAAGGGTTTTAAAACCTGTCGGTAATCCGACTACGTTTCCACCGTTTTTCTGTGCTTCATCGAGAATCTTCAGATTCTTCATGAGAACATCCTGAATCTTTGTATAGTCATTCTTCTGTCTCTGCTGAGCAATTCTGAATATGTCGCCTTCTGCCTGATTTATCAAATCCAAAGCCGCAATCTTATCCTCATAGCCTCTTGCGGAAAGCTCCTCTGTGGCAGATATCAGTTTTCTAATCATTGCTTTTTCTGCAACTATCTTTGCATACTCGCCTGCGTTTGCAGTGGAAGGAACCTCGGATGTCAGGGTTGCAATATATGCTCTTCCGCCTACCATATCTAAAGCCTTCTTCTTATTCAATTCTTCACATACAGTAAGCATATCTACCGCAGAATTGTTGCGATAAAGCTCCATAATGGCTTCGAAGATTTCTTTGTTGCTTTCATTATAAAAATCTTCTGGTTTTACTTCTTCCGAAACGTCCATAAGAGCATCCTTGCTGAGCATTGCAGCCCCTAAAGTGGATCTCTCTGCTTCCAGATTATGTGGAGGTATTCTTTCCATTTTTTCCCTCGTTTAGCTTCTATTGATGTGTTTTATACCATTTAGTTTAACTTATGCTTCAACAACCACTTTTAAAGTAGCAGTTACTTCAGAATACAGCTTGATTTCAACAGAAATTTCACCGGTATTTTTAATTGGAGAACTTAGCTGAATCTTCTTTTTGTCTACGTCGATACTGTGCTGCTTTTTCAATTCTTCAGCAATATCCTTTGAAGTAATGGAACCGAAGATCTTACCATTATCTCCGGCTTTTGTCTTAATTACAACAGCAATAGTTTTTATCTTTTCAGCCAGCTGTACTGCTGCGGCCTTTTCTTCTGCCTTCTTTTCGGCTTCAATGGCCTTTTTCTTTTCCAGCTGTCTTACGTTACCTGCAGTTGCTTCTGTAGCAAGGCCCTTTGGAATAAGCATATTTCTTGCAAATCCATCATTAACCTTTACTACATCTCCTGCTTTTCCTGTTCCTTTTACGTCTTTATTTAAAATAACAAGCATTATTCTTCCTCCATATATTCTAATATTTTTTCTATAGCTTCTTCCGGCGAAATATCAACCTGTGCTGCTGCTGTGGTCAGATGTCCTCCGCCATTAAATTTTTCCATAATAACCTGAACATTAACTTCTCCAAGGGATCTTGCGCTTATTACCGTAAGCCCTTCTGAATTTTTTCCTGTAACAAAGCTGGCCTTTATACCCTTTACAGTCAACAGCTCATCTGCAACCTGTGCACAAATTACCTGCTCATCTGCATGCTTTGTTGTGCATATTGATGTTACTATTCCACCTTCATGGAAAACTGCATCAGCAAGAGCTTTTGTCTTTATTATAAAGCTGTCCTTGTCCTCCTGGAAAAACCTTCTTACTTCAGTAGGATCGGCTCCCTGTCTTCTCAACCATGCTGCAGCTTCAAAAGTTCTAACCCCTGTTTTCACCGTGAAACCATTAGTATCAACAGTCATTCCCGCCAGCAGAGCTTCGGCCTCAAGCTTGATTAATGACTTCTTCGAAGTCATGTACTGCAGAATTTCTGCAACAAGCTCAGATGTTGAAGATGCATATGATTCCATGTATGCCAGCGTTGGATTTTCAATGAAATCTTCTACTCTTCTGTGATGGTCTATTATTACTATTTTTTCACAAATATTTATTAGCTCCGGACATTGAACTATGCTGCTTCTGTGGGTATCGAGCACTATAACAAGGCTGTCCTTATCTGCTAAAGATATGGCTTTTTCACTGTTAATGAACCTGTATTCATCGCTGTCTTTTGCTTCTTTATAAATTGTACTCAGTGCTTCTTTATAGTTGTCGATAATAATATATGGTTCTTTTTCTCTAAGAGCACACAGACGCATAACGCCCAAAGTCGCACCGAAGCAATCCATATCAGGATTTACATGACCCATGATGAATATTTTTTTGGACTGATCTATAAGCTGCTTTAGAGCGTGACCTACTATTCTTGACTTCCCTTTATTTCTTTTTTCAACAGTCTGAAGCTTTCCTCCGAAGTATTCTATCTGTGAGCCTTTTTTAATTACAGCTTGGTCTCCGCCTCGGCCTAATGCCAGATCAAGGGCCGCATCCGCATAAGACTCCGTTTGCATCGGACTCTTGCCAAGCGCTCCTACGCCAATACTTAAGCTGACAGGGAAATCTGCACCTGTCTCTATATTTCTAACTTCATCTAATATTTCAAATTTTAATGCAATTATTTTCTCCAGATATATCTGTTGGAAAGAAAATACATACTTGTCATCACCTAACCTGTTGATGGATCCGTTTAATTTCTCTGCCCAATTTCTAACTGCCTTATCAATCTGATTGGTCACTTCACCTCTGATATCAAGAGGAATATTTGAAATCAGCTCATCATAGTTGTCTATCTGAATTTTACCTATGCATATTCTCTCATTGTTGTACTTTTCTTTCAGTTCTTCAAAGCCTGTTACATCGCTGAAAAGAATAGTTAAGTGACCTTCCTCATCTTCAGGAGTTACCTGGCATATTAACTTAAATACCCTATCATTTCTTTTGATGAGGTGATATGTGTTTGTTTCTGCAGATTCATATAGTTCCGCCGTCTTTATTCCTGTCAATGCAAAAAAATCCGCATCAATAATCGCATCATAAATAAACACTTCGCCTATTTTATCGTTTGCCATTGTTATCTTGCCGTTTTTATTTATAATGCAAACAGGCATCGGAATGGAACCTGACACAATCCTGTCAAGATTAGCAGATGTCATAAGATTCTCCATTTCTAAAACGAAGGGGTATTTCCCGTCCATTTTATCATTGTTTTTGTTATTCTAAGTGTAGTTTATGTGACGATACTATGTCAGAGGGCATAGTTATCGAGCATATGGTATTATAACACATTTCTTGTAGGAATTCATCAATTAGATGTTTATTTTTCCTTTAAAAAACAACCTTTTGCCACATTTTCCACATTTGTAGTTTTCAGGATTCCTCACCAGAGGACAAATCCTTTTTCTCATATATTCCTGTCCACATCCACTGCATGATACCACATACACTGTGCCTTTTTTTGTTCTCTCTTTCTCTAGTCCCAACTTTTCATAATTTATTGTACTTGTTATCTCGTAACCCAGCTGGTCCTTTACGATCAAACAATATTCTTTCCATTTTTTACCATGATTAAAGCAGTCCTTGCAGGTATGAAGCAGTTCATGTATTATGATTGTTTCTATTTCTTCTTTTTTGCAGTGCAGCACCATTGAAGAAATCTCAATCAAAAATTCAACTTTTCCTCTTTCCTTATTAATCTTACATGCTCCCACCCTTGCTTTTGCTCGCTTATTAATTTTTATTCCATATATGCTCGTAGATATTGGAATTCCAATACTTTTAAGCTTTTGCGACAGTTCATTTAACAGCTTGTTCAATTCTTTTTCGTCCAT
>CALZMV010000041.1 GCA_945788655.1 uncultured Clostridia bacterium
GCATAATATCTTCCTGAGACTATTCCCATGTGCATAGCAGGATAGTCTGAAATAAAGTGCTCCATTTCCTTGATATAATTTATTCCTGATGTAGGAGGAACATCTCGACCATCCATAAAGCAGTGAAGGTTGATTCTGCCGGCTCCCTTTGAAGCAGCTAGAGCAAGAGTAGCTTTAATGTGGTCTATATGGCTGTGAACACCGCCATCGGACATAAGACCCATAACATGCACAGAACCATTATTGTTTATGGCATGGTCAATTGCATGGTTTATAGCTGCATTACCTGCAAAAATCCCATCTTCAATGGCTTTTGTTATTCTTGTGAGTTCCTGATACACGATTCTTCCGGCACCTATATTCAGATGTCCTACTTCAGAGTTGCCCATCTGTCCTTCAGGAAGGCCTACAGCAAGTCCGGAAGCCGAAAGGGAAGTTCCTGGGTATGTATTAAAAATATGGTCAAGATTAGGAGTCTTTGCCGCTTTAATAGCATTACCATGGGCATCCTCCTTTAATCCAAACCCGTCTAGAATCATAAGCATAAAAGCTTTTTTCATATGTTTCACCTCTTGTTAAGAATATTTGTCAGTAAGGTTTTACCCATTTAACTATACCACAAAAGGTGACACTTTAAAAGCCTTAACAAATATGATAAAATGATTAGAACTTAAAAAGAGGTGTTAATTGTGGATTGGACAAAGGAACAAAAGGAAGCAATTGAGCTTAGAAATAAGAATATTCTTGTAGCGGCAGCAGCGGGTTCAGGGAAGACCGCTGTTCTTGTTGAGCGAATAAAGAGGCTTATACTTGAAGAAAAGTGTTCAGTGGATCGTATGCTCATAGTAACATTTACCAATGCGGCAGCTGCCGAGATGAAAGAAAAGATTCAAAAAACCATAAACAGTGAAATCAGTGCAATGATACGGGATAAGTCAGACTCTGATGATATTTCATTCTTAAAGCACCAGCTTAGTCTCATATCCTCTGCCAATATCAGCACCTTTCATTCATTTGCCCTAGACGTAATAAGGAGATATTTCTACCTCCTGAAGATTGAACCGGATTTTTCAATTTGTGACCAGACGCAGGAAGCCCTTCTAAGAGGAGAGGCAATGGATGATCTGTTATCAGAGCTTTTTGAGGAGGGTTCTGAAGAGTTTTATCATTTCCTTAAGTGCTATAGTGGAGACAGAAACGAAACACGCTTCAGGGAAATCATAGACAACTGCTATAATACTATAAGAAGTCTGCCTGAACCTTTTGATTGGCTTAGAGATAATGTTGCGAGGATAAAGGATGGGGAATCTCTCAGAAACGGCAAAGGCGGTGAAGCTCTCTTCAGAATTGCAAAGAACAAGATGGAGGGTGCTGAACAGCTGATTGAAGTCAATCACAAGATCGCCGTCGGAAACGGGCTTAAAGACCTTATTGCGTTGTGCCACGAAGACAGAAGCGCACTTAGACCAATAGAAGATGCCATAGAAGAGAAAAATTACGACGGTGTCAAAACAGCGATTATTAATTTTAAGCTGCCTACTCTGTCAGGCAAATATTTTGAAGATAAACAGGAATTTAAGCCTGATGTTACAAAAAACAGAAACAGCATCAAGAAAATAGTAAAAGACCTTATACAGGTATTCTTTAGAGGAAGTTTAGATGAAGTGTGCCATGATATGGATCTGACTTACTCCTCCTGCCGATATCTTGAGAAGCTTCTTCTCAGGTATCACAGGATTTTCTGCGAGAAGAAATCGTCAAAGAAACTGGCGGATTTCAGTGACATAGAACACTATGCATATGATATTTTGAAGGATGAAGAGGCTTCCGGTTTCTATAGAGATAAGTTTGAACATATTTTCATAGACGAATATCAGGACAGCAATGTCATTCAGGAGGCACTCATCGATCTGATTAAGAGACCTGACAACCTGTTCATGGTAGGTGATATTAAGCAGAGTATATATAAATTCAGACTTGCCGAGCCCGAAATATTTCAGAACAAGTACAGGCAGTATCAGAATGGAGAGGTGCCTGACTCAACAAAGATAGACCTTAACAAGAACTTCAGAAGCAAAAAGAATGTCATCAATTTTATCAATGCCATATGTAAAAAAATGCTGCCTGACTATGACGAAGCTGCAATGCTTTATATGGGCGATCCATATGGTGAGGAATCCTATGACAGCCCTGCTTTATATCTTGCAGAAGTGCCTTGGGATGAGAGCAGTGAAATCGATGACGAGTTGAAAAATATTATCAAAGCCGAAAAAGAAGCCATGGCGGCATGCAGCATTATTTCAAAGAATCTTGGCACTGAGATATTCGACAGCGTACAAAAAAAGAAGCGCCCTTTAGAGAAAAGAGATATAGTCATTCTTATGAGAGGCGTTAAGCGATATGGCGATATCTATTACAAGATTCTTACCGAGAACAATCTGCCGGCTTTCATTGATGATAACGACGGATTTTTCAACACTCTTGAAGTGGATGCTTTTTTATCAGCCCTGTACATAATAGACAATCCTAAGCAGGATGTGCAGCTTTTGACTTTACTGCGTTCCGAAATGATGGGCTTCTCCATAGAGGAGCTGGTAAGAATAAGAATAGAGCATAAGAGTGAATCTTACTACAGTGCGTTCTTGTGGTACAGCACATCAGGTTCGGATAACGACCTTAAGGAAAAATGCAAGAAATCACTGGAAAAGATACAAGAGTGGAGGGAGCTTTCCGGAGTTATGCCCCTAGATAAGCTGATATGGAAGCTTCTTCTCGATACAGGCTTTTACATTGCCATGGGGGCATTACCTGCGGGCAGTCAGCGTCAGGGAAATCTCAGAGCATTAGCTGACAAGGCTCTGAAATATCAGTCCGAGAAAGACAGTTCTCTCTACGGCTTTATAAGATATATTGAAGCTATAAAGAATAACAAGGTATCGATGGGGCAGGTTAAGCTTCTGGGAGAAAAAGATGATCTGATAAGGATTATGACTGTTCACAAGTCCAAGGGTCTGGAGTTTCCTATGGTGCTGCTGTCAGGATACTGCAGGAGGCTGAATTACAGCACTGCAGGCAAATCTCCGCTAATTCACAAAGACCTGGGAATTGCATTCCCAATAGTTGATCCGGACAGAAGATTCTATAAGACAACTCTTCTGCAGAATATGATTAAAGATAGAATAAGGCAGGAAGAGGTTGAGGAGGAAAAACGAATCCTATATGTTGCATTGACCCGTGCAAAGGACAAGCTTTTCCTTCTGGGTATGACCGATGACTTTTATGCGGATGTGGATGAAGTGAAACTTAGACCTCCATCGGATGGTTCATATTTTCAGATGACCGGAAGAACCATTGCGGAAGAGCGAGCCATAAAGAAAATAGATGATAATGATCTTCTTAGCCTGTCGAAAGGCAATAAACGAAATATAGATGCAATTCTTGATCTGATGGATGGATGTAAGAATTTAGACATCTCCAAAGAGATAGAAAGACTGATGTCTTTTAGGTATCCTTATATGGAGGACTTGACCATAAGAACCAAATACTCCGTAAGCCAGCTTAACAGCGGGGGAAGAAAGTCTATTGAAAGTCTTATGCCGCCGGCCTTCGCATATGATGAAGCCGGAATTACATCTATGGGCAGAGGAACAGTATATCACTCAGTTCTTGAGCATATGGACATTAAGATAGCCCATGAGGAAGGATGTACATATATCAAAGAGCTGATAGATGAGATGATTAAAAGAGAAATGATTACCGAAGAAGAGGCAGAAATTCTAGAACTAACAAGACTTGAACAATTTGCATCATCTGAACTGGCAGCTAGAATTGCAAGAAGCCCGGAAGTTCATAAAGAGCGAAGGTTTAATCTTCTAACCACTAAAGATGGACATCAGGTAATGGTCAGAGGTATTATCGACTGTTACTTCGAAGAAGATGATGGTCTTGTGCTTCTTGATTACAAGACAGGTAACAAAAGAGATGCAGCTATAGGTAATGATGAGGCGATAAGAGAGCGTTACAAGGTTCAGATGGAACTTTATAGCGAGGCTCTGAGGGAGGCAACCGGCAAACCGGTAAAAGAGGCATATCTATATCTGACAGATGCAGGAAGAATAATAAAAATATGAGGAGAAAAAAATGAACAACGAAAAGGGAACAAATACGCAGGTGATTCTGGTAATCTATGAAATAATCTATGCGCTGATAGTTTTAAAGATTTTACCTATGCTTGCGCTTTCTGAGGTAGTCAATGCAGGTGTTACTGCAGTAATGACTTTGATGTCGGCAGTGCTTATTGGAAAAACCTTCATAGAGGAAAGAAATGCAGGAAGAGGAACAAGATCTCTTACGCTTCTAAGCCTATGTGCGCTGATTACAGTTTTTGTACTGTACAAGGCAGGATTATACGGCTAATAACAAGAAATCGTGTTTTAATAATAATCATCAGTATTATAAAAGGCTGTCCGAATCGGACAGCCTTAATTGTTGTGCTTTATTAGTATGTATTATACAATACCCTGAGCCATCATAGCTTCTGCAACCTTTTCGAAACCAGCGATGTTAGCACCAGCTACTAAGTTGTAACCTAAGCCGTATCTCTGAGCAGCGTCTGCAGAGTTCTTGTGGATGTTAACCATGATGTTTTCAAGCTGTTCGTATACCTGTTCAGGTGAGAATACTGTGTGACCAGCGTTCTGTCCCATTTCGATACATGAGCAAGCAACACCACCAGCGTTAGCAGCCTTTGAAGGACCTACGATTACGCCGTTTTCCATTAAGTATTCGATAGCTTCGTTAGTTGTAGGCATGTTTGAACCTTCGCAAAGGAACTTACAACCGTTAGCAACCATAGTCTTTGCATCTTCGATTCTGATTTCGTTCTGAGTAGCACATGGAATGTATACATCAGCCTTAACTTCCCAAGGCTTCTTTCCAGGGAAGAACTTAGCGTTAGGGAATTTTTCAGCGTAAGGAGCAACGATGTTCTTACCGGATGCTCTTAATTCAAGCATGTAATCTTCCTTTTCGCCGGAAACGCCTTCTTCGTCAAGGATGTATCCATCTGGACCGGAGATAGTGATAACCTTAGCTCCTAACTGGTTTAACTTCTGAACTGTACCCCAGGATACGTTACCGAAACCGGAAACAGCAACTGTCTTACCAGCTAATTCTTCGCCGTTAGCCTTTAACATTTCTCTTGTAAAGAATACGATACCATAACCAGTAGCTTCTGTTCTACCTGCTAAGCCACCGTAAGCTAATCCCTTACCAGTTAAAACGCCTTCGTATCTGTTAACGATTCTCTTGTACTGACCGAACATGTAGCCGATTTCTCTAGCACCAACACCTAAGTCACCAGCAGGAACGTCTGTCTGAGCACCAACGTGTCTGTATAATTCAGTCATGAAGGACTGGCAGAATCTCATGATTTCTGCATCGGATTTGCCGTTAGGGTCGAAGTCTGCACCACCCTTACCGCCACCGATAGGAAGTCCAGTTAAGCTGTTTTTGAAAATCTGTTCAAATCCTAAGAATTTGATGATTCCAGGGTATACGTTTGGAGCGAATCTTAAACCACCCTTGTAAGGTCCGATTGCGCTGTTGAATTCGTATCTGTAACCTCTGTTAACCTGTACTTTACCATTGTCATCAACCCAAGGAACTCTGAAGCTGATTCCTCTTTCAGGTTCGATTAATCTTTCGATTAAGCCTGCTTCTACATATTCAGGATGTGCTTCAAGTACTGGAGCGATTGACTTAAGTACTTCTTCTACTGTCTGGTGGAATTCAGGTTCACCAGGATTTCTCTTTTTAGCAAGTTCAATGTACTGCTCTACGATCTGTGCCATTGGTATCTCCTCTTTTCTTTAATTAATTAATACATCTTGTTATAAGAAATACAAACATTTGTAATTTCAATTTAACACTTCAAAATGACCTTGTCAACACCGTGTATACAATATTTTTCTGTATTTTTTTTAGACCATAAACCTTGCAAAGCCGAGGGGAATTGAGATATAATTAAACAGTTGAGTATAGCTAAATAAAGCCCATTCGAATAATTATTTTGAATGGGTCAAAGACTAAAGAAAGGAGTACAGTTATGGATAGCGTTCCCGACGGGAAAACAACAAATTTAATAATACCCCAGACTATGCTCCGGGAGTCGAATCAGAATTAAAGCTGGAATTAAGACATCTGTATTTTTTCTTTGGTTCACTCGCTCCTCGCAAGCAGTCTTGGGAGGAGAGGAGGAATTACCATGGAATTAAACATGATTTATGAACCGGAAGAATTATTCGAAGAATCTTTAGATAAGATTTTAGAGTGGAGAGAAGAAAAACAATATTTTAAGATAAGAGATGAGCTTTTAAAGTTTAATGAAGCCGATATAGCTGAGATGTTTGAAGAATTGCTGGAGGATCCGGAGTTTATCGAGTCTACAATAGTTGTATACAGACTCCTTCCGAAGGATATTTCAGTTGAAGTGTTTTCATGCCTGCCATCTGATGACCAGCTGAAGATAATAGACGGTATTACAGACAAGGAATTAAACTACATTGTACAGGAACTGGATTTTGACGACAAGATTGATATTCTTGAGGAGCTTCCTGCCAATGTTGTAGATAAGATTCTTGAAAAAACACCAAAAGAAGAAAGGCGATTAATTAATACTTTCTTGAATTATCCTGATGACTGCGCAGGAACACTGATGACACCGTACTACATCAGCCTTCAGAAAACATGGACAGTGAAGGAAGCCCTGGCATACATAAAGCGTGAGGGAAGCGAGGCTGAAATGCTGCATACCTGCTACGTTAAGGACTCAGGACGTAAGCTCATCGGCATAGTTTCACTGAGTAACCTTGTTTTGGCGGATGATGATGTCAAGATAATGGATATAATGGTAACCGACTATGTGTGGCTAAATGTGTATGACGACCAGGAAGAAGTATCCGAAGCCTTCAAAAAGTACGATTTAATAGCTATACCGGTTGTGGATAAAGAACAGAGAATAGTAGGTGTTATCACCGTTGACGATATTCTGGACGTAATTGAAGATGAAAATACAGAAGACTTTGAATATATGGCCGGCATCATCGACCTTGAGCAGTCAGATAAGGAATATCTGGATAAGAGCGTTTTTCAGCATGTTAAGGCCAGACTTCCATGGCTGCTGATGATGATGGTTGCCCTGATGCTGACAGGTGCCATTATTTCAGGCTTTGAGGAAATACTCTCGCAGGTTATTGTTCTCGTTTCCTATATGCCGCTTCTAATGGGCATGGGTGGAAATACAGGATCACAGGCGTCCACACTGATTGTCAGAGGTCTTGCATTAAATGAAGTGGAACTTGAAGATACATTAAAGGTTCTATGGAAGGAGTTCAGAATCAGCTTCTGTGTAGGTGCGGTACTCAGCTTATGCAATTTTATCAAGATTCTATTGTTAGATGGACAGCCTGTTACGGTAGCATTGACAGTATGCATTTCGTTGATACTTATAGTTGCCTTTGCCAAGTGCCTTGGCGGAATGGTCCCTTTGCTGGCAAAAAAATTAAATGCCGACCCTGCCTTGATGGCAAACCCTGTTATCGCATCGCTTACGGATATGGTTTCTGTTCTGATTTATTTCATGATAGCTAAAATTGTTTTAGGAATATAAATATTTTATGGAAGAATGTATTATTACAAGGGACTTTGTCCAAACTATTATTGGAAAACGAAAAAGGGAAATACATAAAGGGGATTGCGGACGAATTCTCATTGTCGCCGGCTCCGTAGGAATGGCGGGAGCAGCCGTACTATGTGCAAAAGGTGCTTTAAGAAGCGGCAGCGGACTTGTTCAGATTGCAGTTCCAAAGGACTTATTTCCTATAGTTCAGATAGGCATTCCGGAGGCCACATGTCTTGAACGAGACTTTTCCAAAATAGATTTAGGTGTGTACGATGCTGTATGTGTAGGACCCGGATTGGGGCAGACCAAAGACAGTGTCGATGCTGTAATTTTCCTTCTGAAAAATTACAGAGGACCTATGGTAGTGGATGCAGACGGACTAAATATTATAGCAAAGGAAAATCTTTTCCACCTTCTCGAGCAAAGACCTGCTGGTATGACCGTAATAACGCCTCATGCAGGTGAGGCCAGAAGGCTTCTTGGCGGAAAAGAGTTTAACGACAGAAAGACTATGGCAGCGGCTCTTTTTGAGAAGACCAAAGCAATTTCTGTGCTAAAAGGCCATGCTACGTTAGTAGCCGCTGACGGAATAAAAGCATATACTAATATTACAGGTAACCCGGGGATGGCAACTGCCGGCTCTGGAGATGTTCTCGCAGGAATAATTGCGGGACTTATGGGCCAGAATCTGAATGCAGAATGTATTTTAGATGCCGAGAGGATTAATCCTGCAGATGCCGCAAAGTGTGGCGTGTTTATTCACGGGTTAGCTGGAGATATAGCGGCAGAGACTGTTGGTGAATACGGTCTCATAGCCACAGATATAGCCTATTATACAGCAATAGCAATAAAAGGATTATCAGATTAGACATCCGCACTAGGAAAACAAAGGGGTGTTGGACTTGATAGTAAAAAAAGGGGATCTGTTTTTTGCTGATTTAAGTCCTGTAGTAGGCTCGGAACAAGGGGGAATAAGGCCTGTACTAGTTGTGCAGAACGATGTGGGGAACAAATACAGCCCGACGATAATCGTGGCTGCAATAACTTCTCAAACGAAAACCAAACTTCCTACCCATGTACAGCTAAATGCTACGCAGGGTGGACTCAGCAAGGATTCTATAGTTTTGTTGGAACAGCTTAGAACCATTGATAAGCAAAGACTTAGAGAACGTATAGGCACACTAAATGAGAAGCAGATACCTGACATTGAGAAGGCATTGAGTATAAGTTTAGGAATTGCCGATATGGCAGAAAACAGCTGATTACCGACAATAATTTTTCTGTAATCGATAAAAATAAAAAATGAATTTTTCAATCGCTGAAGCGCTCTATTTGAGAACTTTGGCGATTTTTTTACTCGTGTTAAAAAATTATCGTATATACGAAATTCGCAATTTACAATTGAAAAGAGAAGTGCTATATTAGTCTGTGGATGATATTCCACACGATGGAAATGATACCGTTTAATTAAATAGAAAAGAAATAAAACTAAGAGGATTGCTTATATCATATTCAACATGAATCGGCCGGTAGCTAATCATGATTGATGAAATGAATAGGACTATCGAGGCTGCTTTCGAAAGGAGGCGGTGTATACAGTTGAATTGTATACGTATTGGTTTTATAGGTGCCGGCAGAGTCGGCGTTTCATTTGGAAAGTATTTAAAAGAAAAGGGCATGAACATTTCAGGCTATTACAGCCAGAGCCCTGATTCTGCAAAATTTGCAGCAGAATTTACAAACACAACACATTTCAAAAGTTTACAGGAAGTAATAGCAAGCAGCGATATGCTTCTGTTCACAGTACCTGACAACGCTATTGCAAAGGTCTGGGAGGAAGCAAAGCCATATGTTTCTAATATGATTATTGGTCACTGCAGCGGTCTTCACAGTTCTAAAATCTTTTCTGATTCAGGCAGTAATGGAAATTACGCCTATTCCATTCATCCCCTTTCTGCAGTCAGCAGCAAAGAAAGTTCGTGGAAGGAGTTCCCAAATATTCTTTTCACACTGGAGGGCGATGAGAAATATCTCAATAAAATTGAAAAAATGTTCAAAAGTATGGGAAACCGTACCAAAATCATTTCAACAGAAAATAAAATAAAGTATCATGCAGCAGCGGCGTTATCATCCAACTATATGACTGCTCTATTTTACATGGCTCAGGAGCTTTTTGTGCAATGCGGATTTGACGAAAAAGAGGCAAAGGATGAGCTTTATGGGCTTGCAAAGGGAAATTTAGAGAACATATTGAAAATGGGATGTGTAAAGGCACTGACAGGCCCCCTTGAAAGAAATGACATTGAAAC
>CALZMV010000042.1 GCA_945788655.1 uncultured Clostridia bacterium
TAAATCCGGCCATCTCAAGGATAATACCCAGCATCTGAACGCCCGCGGCAATGGACAGGGATTCGGAAAGGGCCTGAAGGGATATTACTGCACCGGAGTGCTTTTCACCTGAAATCAGTTCTTCAACTTCACATACGTCATAGATCATAGAAGGCATCAGCTGCCAGTAGCAGGCATTCGCAATTGCATAAAGGATGCACACGAAAATAAGCATCGGAAATGAATCCACTCCTATAAATCTTGTTGCAATCATTATCACGCCGCATGTTCCTATTACCTGAGCAAATACTGTCTTCTTTTCAAACTTCGTTGCAAGCTTAGAGATAAAAGGCACCGTTGCAACACTTGCAATTGTAATCATAAGAAGAACCGCAGAAATAGTTGATTCGCCTAATCCCATATTAAACTTCATGAAAAATACGCGATCTGACGAGAAGGTTATGTTTGCAATAAGATAAGCAAGGCTTGCTCCTATAATTATGAGAACAGGTTTAAGCTTGATAATCTGCAAATACTCCTTGAAAACACCTGTCATGGTCATTAGCATAGACTGCTGCTTCTTGCGCTTTGGAGGCTTAACAAAGTTTTTAACATCATCCTTTTTAATAGAAACAGCACTGCTGAGTAAGGCTGCCGCTCCAAGGAATCCCGCTATAAAAGCTGCAATCTGCCAGGCCTGCTGAGTGGTTTTCCCTGCGCTGATAAAATATTTTATGATGATTGGCGGAAGTACCATACCAACGCACATTCCTACCTGATTAAAGATGTATGCAAAGGATCTCAGAACCGTTCTGTCGTTGTAATCATCTGTTATTTCGGAGCCCCAGGTCAGGTAAGGCACAAAAAAGGATGAGAAGCAGGTCCAGTATCCTATTACCATTATAGTGTAGTATATAACCTTTATGGCCGGCGATGCATCGATTGTCGTAAACAGCATTGTGGTTATTACGACTACAGGGATAACAGCTGCCAGCATAAATGGTTTTCTCTTGCCGAAGCGTGTAACGGCATTGTCGGATTTGAAGCCCACCACAGGAGCACAGATGGCCTCCCAGATTGAGCCAATGGCAGAAATGGTTCCTGCAATGGCAGGACTTACCCCGGCAACGGTTGTAAGGAATAAAAGCAGATATGTTCCGGCCAGCATATACATGGTGTTGTCACATACAGCTCCCACTCCATAAGACAGCTTGTCTTTTAAGCTAAGTCTCATTGTTTCACCTCTCTATTATTCTTTATTTTAACTTTATATAATATTATCACAAGAGTCAATGCGGCAAATTCGGAAACACCCATGGAAAGCCATACACCTGTGGTTCCAAAGATCAGACTCATGATAACTAAAGAAATCGCCACAAATATGCATCCCCTGCACAGGGATACTGTAAGGGCCATGACGGGCTCCTCCAAAGCTGTAAAATAACCATTTACAGGCATTACTATTCCAAGTGGCAAGAAGCAGTAGGCATACATTCTCAGAGCATTTATACCATCTGCAATCAGTTCTGTATCGTGTGAACTGCCCACAAAAGCACCTATAATCAGATTTGGCAGTCCTACACAGATGGCAAAGCTTACAAAGCCGATTGCCACTGAAAATTTAAGAGCTACAGATAAAATATATGCATTATGCGATTTTAAGGACTTCCCGTAATAGTAGCTTACCAGAGGCTGCATTCCCTGGTTAACTCCCATCATTGTATTTAGAGTTAGCTGGGTAATATAGGAAATTATCGTATAAATAACTACTCCATTTTCTCCGGAAACCACCAGAAGCACATTGTTGAACAGGAATGTTATTATGGCAACGCTGAACTCGTTTATGCAGTCGGCAATCCCAAGCTTAACTGTTCTCACTATCTCTTTAAACTTCCATTTCACGGAAACAAATTTGAAATTCGACTTCGAGGAATTGAAATGTACAACATATACGATAAAGGTGGAAATCTGTGCCGTCCCTGTTGCAAGGGCTGCACCCTTTACTCCCCACGGTATCATGAAAACAAATAAATAGTCCAATAAGATGTTTAATAAGGCGGCTATAGAAGCTGTCAATATTGCCTTCTGCGGAAAACCATCCGCCTTTATCAATACTTCAAGGTTATATGCCGTTATATAGCATGGAAGAAACAAAATGAGCACGCTGAGATAATCCACCATGTACCGGTAAGTTTCATCAGTAGCACCCAGCAGCCGTGCAAAGAAGTCAATATTGAAGTATGCTGTCAGAGTTATGAGTATTGCAATAGCAAAAACGGTTAAGGTACTCATGGTAAATATTCTGTTTGCTGTCTCCATGTCACCTCTGCCTCTGTAAACTGAGGCTCTCGTGCTTGTTCCTACCGCAAAGAGTATACCTACTCCAAAGGCTACATTTATGAAAGGCATACAGAGGTTTACTGCAGCCAGAGCATTGGGTCCAACACCATTTGACACAAACATTCCGTCTACCATCGTATAAATAGTATAGACCCACATTGCCGTGACTGAAGGAATTATATATTTTAGAAGTTTCCTTCTAATGATCTTTTTTTCGTCATTTTGCATTTATAAAATACCCCTTTAATTATTTAATCATTAAATATCTTCAACTAAATCCAATATTATTCTAAAGTATATAGTAACTATATAGTCAAGAGATTTTTGACAAAAAAATGAAAAAGGTCCAAGATTGAACCTTTTTCCATTATTACTCTAATACATCTTTCCCAATATATTATGCTATTTGAAAATTTCTTTAAGTTTTTCTGCAAAGCTGTTTTTCTTCTGATAGCATTCTTCAGTAACGGCCTCTGCCATACGGCTGATTGCCTTCTTCTGCTTGCCATTAAGCTTTGTAGGAATCTCCAGATTAACCTTTACATAGAGATCACCCTTAGCTTCTCTGCGAATATACTTGATACCCTTATTCTTTAATCTGAATACAGTTCCGGGCTGAGTTCCTGCCGGAATCTTATATGACACCTTCTCTTCAAGAGTAGGAACAACGATTTCAGCACCAAGAGCTGCCTGCTCAAAAGTGATTGGCATTTCAATGTACAGATCGTTTCCACGACGTTCAAAGAGTTTATGCGGTTTCACTGATATTACAATGTATAAATCCCCTGCAGGACCACCGTTTGTTCCCGGTTCACCCTGACCTCTGATTGGAATTACGCTTTCATTGTCAACACCTGCAGGAATGTCGATTGAAAGCTTAACAGTCTTTCTGACCCTTCCTGTGCCTTTACAGTCAGGGCAAGGTTCTTCAATAATTGTACCTGTTCCGCCGCAGTGGTGACATGTAGTAACATTCTGAAAAGCACCAAACGCTGTTCTCTTAGTTTCAACAACCTGACCGCTTCCTCCGCAGGTTGGACAAGTCTTCTTGGATGTACCAGGTTTTGCTCCCTCACCGTTGCAAGTGGAACACTTAACAAATTTGCTGATTTCAATATCCTTTTTAACGCCAAAGGCTGCTTCTTCAAAGGTAATAGTGATAGCCTTCTGTAAATCTCTACCCTTCTTTGGCTGATTAGGGTTTTTGCGGGTGCCACCGCCAAAGCCGCCAAAGCCACCGAATCCGCCGAACATATCAAAGATATCTTCAAAGCCGCCGAAGCCGCCTGCACCACCGCCAAAGCCACCAAAACCTGCGTTTGGATCCACCCCTGCATGACCGAATCTATCATATTTGCTCTTTTTATCAGGGTCTGAAAGCACTGAATAAGCTTCATTTGCTTCTTTGAACTTTTCTTCTGCCTCTTTGTCGTCAGGATTTCTGTCAGGGTGATATTTCATGGCCATCTTACGAAAGGCCTTTTTTATTTCTTCGTCACTTGCCCCTTTTTTCAGGCCAAGGACTTCATAATAATCACGTTTTTCTGCCATGTTAAAACCTCATTCAATACGCACTAAATTCGCCCCGCAAGTCAGGGCGAATTTAGAAATTTATTTAGTAGTTTAGGTTAAAAAATTATTCTTCGTCTACTACTTCGTAGTCCGCATCAACTACATTGTCTCCTCCTGGAGCCTGCTGCTGAGCACCTGCATCAAAACCTGCACCGCCGCCGAATCCAGCTCCGGCTGCACCGGCTGCTGCAGCCGGATCAACACCTGCTGCCTGAGCCTGCTGGTATAACTTAGTTGAGATGATGTGGAATTTTTCAGTTAAAGCTTCTGTCTTTTCCTTAACCTGTTCAGGAGTTCCGTTGTTTAATACTGCCTGAAGTTGATCCTTAGCGTCTGTGATTTCCTTAACTTCTTCTTCGGAAAGCTTTCCTTCAAGTTCCTTTAAGGATTTTTCAGTTTCATATACTAAGCTTTCAGCTCTGTTTCTAACTTCAACTTCTTCTTTTCTCTTCTTATCTTCTTCAGCATATGCTTCAGCTTCCTTAACCTTAGCGTTGATTTCATCTTCAGTAAGATTAGTTGAAGAAGTGATTGTGATGCTCTGTTCCTTACCTGTTCCCATATCCTTAGCACTTACATTAACGATACCGTTAGCATCGATGTTGAAAGTTACTTCAATCTGAGGAATTCCACGAGGAGCAGGAGCAATTCCTGTAAGCTGGAATCTGCCTAAAGTAGTGTTTCCTGAAGCCATTTCTCTTTCACCCTGCATTACGTGAATGTCTACAGCTGTCTGATTGTCAGCCGCAGTTGAGAAGATCTGGCTCTTCTTTGTAGGAATAGTTGTATTTCTTTCGATTAATCTTGTTGCAACTCCACCTAAAGTTTCGATTGAAAGTGATAATGGAGTAACGTCAAGAAGAAGAATATCGTTTACTTCGCCGGTTAAAACACCTGCCTGAATTGCAGCACCTAAAGCAACGCATTCGTCTGGGTTGATTCCCTTGAATGGTTCCTTGCCTGTAACCTTCTTAACAGCTTCCTGAACTGCAGGGATTCTTGTTGAACCACCGACAAGGATTACTTTGTCGATATCTGCGTTTGTAACGCCTGCATCAGCCATAGCTTTTCTCATAGGTTCAATTGTTCTTTCAACTAAGTGGCCTGTTAGCTGGTCAAATTTAGCTCTTGTTAAATCAACTTCCATGTTTAAAGGACCTGTTGCTTCAGATACATAGATGAATGGAAGAGTGATTGTTGTGCTTGTTGCAGATGAAAGTTCCTTCTTTGCCTTTTCTGCTGCTTCTTTTAATCTCTGGTGAGCCATTTCGTTCTGTCTTAAATCTACGCCGTGTTCTCTTGCGAAGTTATCAGCCAGGTAGTTTAAGATTACGTTATCGAAGTCATCACCACCAAGGTGAGTATCACCATTTGTAGCCATTACTCTGAACATACCATCAGCAAGTTCAAGGATGGATACGTCGAATGTACCGCCACCTAAGTCATAGATTAAGATTTTGTGTTCGCCTTCTTCCTTGTCAAGACCGTAAGCAAGTGAAGCAGCTGTTGGTTCGTTTACGATTCTTTCTACTTCAAGGCCTGCGATTCTGCCTGCGTCCTTTGTAGCCTGCTTCTGAGCATCTGAGAAGTAAGCAGGAACAGTGATAACTGCCTTTGTAACCTTTTCGCCTAAGTAGCTTTCAGCATCGTTCTTAAGCTTTGTTAAGATCATTGCGGAAATATCCTGTGGTGTGTACTCCTTTCCGTCAATTGATACCTTATAGTCTTCACCCATATGTCTCTTAATGGATGCGATTGTTCTGTCAGGATTAGTTACTGCCTGTCTCTTAGCAGTTTCACCTACTAATCTTTCGCCGTCTTTCTTGAAACCAACTACGGAAGGAGTTGTTCTTAATCCTTCAGCGTTAGCGATTACTGTTGGTTCTCCACCTTCTAATACTGCAACACAAGAGTTTGTTGTACCTAAGTCAATACCGATAATTTTAGCCATTTTTTATTCCTCCTACTAATTAGCGACCTTTACCATTGAAGGTCTGATTACTTTACTATTTAAAATATACCCCTTCTGAAGAACTGCTGTTACCTTTCCGCTTTCGTACTCAGTTGAGTCCTCCATCATTACTGCATTGTGGAAGTTCGGATCGAAATCTTCCCCAAGTGCATTGATTTCACTAGCTCCTGCTTTTTCAAGCACCCCTTGAAGCTGTTTTAAAATCATCTCCATACCCTGAACAAAGCTTTCGCTTGCATCGCCAGCCGTTAAAGCTCTTTCAAAGTTGTCTATTACACTAAGCAGTTCGCCTATGATCTTCTCATTGGCATATGCATAAATGTCAGCTTTTTCTTTTTCTGTTCTTCTCTTGAAGTTCTGGAAATCAGCCATGAGTCTTAAATATCTCTCGTTAAGAGCCTCTTCCTCAGGATCTGCCTCCTTAGTTTCTGCCTTATCTTCATCTTCTGAGCATTTGCATTCTTCATCGCACTGGCAGTCGTCACAACCTTCTGTGCACTCCTGCGAAGTCTCTTCCGTCACTTCTTCAAGAACCTCATCCTTTTTGTTCTCGTTCTCACACATCTTCCTTATCTCCTCCACTTTCAAGTTTGAACGTTGCACTCAAATTGTCTGTCAAATATTCAATGATGGATGTAATTTCGCCGTACTTCATTCGAGTCGGACCAATTACTCCGATTTTACCTACCAGTTTGCCGTCTATATGATAGCTTGCCGTAATCAGTGCACAATCATTCATGACATCGTCAGCATTTTCTTCACCGATTGTAACTATCATGCCGTCTTCACGCTCTATAAGTTTTCTTGTAAAGTCTTCCTTCTGGGTGAGCATGGTCATGAAGTTCTTAGCCTTCTCTAAATCGTTATACTCCGGAATATCGAAAATATTCGTTAATCCTTCCATATATAGATTTACATTGAGCATATCTTCTAATGTTCTCATGAAGTCAGGCATTACATTCTGCGCAAGCCTGCTCATAGCCGTTATATCAGTTTCAAAGCTTTCAATTATATTGTCCTTTAAAACCTGGCTGATGGTCTTGCCTTTGTAATTGTATGTCATGTTTTTGGCAAGAAGCTGAAGGTTTTCTTCAGTATATGGAACATTTATATTAAGGGCCGTGTTTGAAATCTTACCACTCTCTGAGACGATCATCAGCACAACTGTATTATCGTCTACAGGAAGAAGATTGATAAATTTCAGTGCATCCTCGTTCTTGCTTGGCGTCAGTGCAAAAGAAGTCAGATTTGTTATTTCAGAAAGGACCGTCGCAGCATGTTCAATGGTCTTCTCAAACTCGTGAACATTGGAATTCAGCCTCTGAGCAATAATATTCTTCTCTTCCTTTGTCAATTCCTTCTTCTCCATAAGGGCATTTACATATAGTCTGTATGCCATATCTGAAGGAACTCTGCCTGCAGAAGTATGAGGATGTGTCAGATAACCCATCTCTTCAAGATCTGCCATTTCGTTTCTGATAGTCGCCGGGCTGATACCCAGATCATATCTCTTAGAAATGGTTCTGGAGCCCACCGGTTCAGCGGTCTTGACGTAATCGCTGATTATCGCTTGTAAAATTTTCAATTTGCGTTCTGTAAGTTCCATTTTTTCTCCTTTGTTAGCACTCACCGTTTTGGAGTGCTAATCACTATATATAAGATACTACTCTGTATACAGAATGTCAACACTTAATCACAGCTTTTTTTATGTATTTTTTGTGAAAAATATTCGTGCATTTGGTGGTATTGATTTTTTCCTTTTTCTTCTTTAAAATGTATTTAATGGTATAGTGAAAAGCATTTTTTAATTTGAGGTATAATATGGTATTTGATAAAAATATGATTGAAAACAAGGATATAATCAAAAAGCTTTCACAGCAGTATGAAAACTTCTACCTGTACGACGAGCATGAGATATTAAAAAGAATCAATATCCTAAAATCCACCTTCAGTGGCATTGGCTTTCTCTATTCGGTGAAGTGCAATCCTAATCCGCATGTGATAAAGTGCATTTTCTCTCAAGGGTTTGGTGCAGACGCCGCCAGCTTAGGTGAAGTTCTAATAGCCGGCGAAGCAGGTCTTCCCAAAGAGCAGATTTACTATTCTGCTCCTGGCAAAACAATAGAAGATATTAAAACTGCCATTTCAAAGTCCGTCATTATTGCTGACAGCATTGATGAAATTAAGAGAATCGATGCCATTTCAAAGGACATGGACTGCATAACAGAAATCGGCATCCGAATTCATCCTGATTTTTCATTTTACGGTCATGAGATTCATCCTTCAAAATTCGGAATTGATGCGAAGCAGGCCGTTGATTTTATAAAGGCAAACCAATGCAGCAATATAAAGATAACAGGCATTCACATTCACCTCAGAAGTCAGGAGCTCAATACAAAAGTTCTTGGAAACTATTATCAGAATGTCTTTGATTTTGCGGAGAGATTCCAGAAAACCTGCGGCATTGAACTTAAGTATCTGAATATGGGTTCAGGTATCGGAATTCCTTACTCACCTGATGACATTTCTTTGGATCTTGATTATCTGGGCTCTCTTGTAGAAAAAAAACTGTCAGAATTCAGTGAAAAGTATCCTGATGCGCGCGTCTTCATAGAAACAGGAAGATTTGTGGCAGGAAAAAGCGGAGTTTATGTTACACGCATTTTAGACAGAAAGGTTTCCCAGGGAAAAACATATCTCATAGCACAGAATACGTTAAACGGTTTCGTCCGTCCATCCCTCGAAATGATGGTTAAACACTATGTTCATGATGCCGGAATCGATTCCTATGAACCGTTTTTTACAGGCTTTGACTCCTTCCAGATTTACCCTCTTAAAGACGAGGATCCATATGAAACTGTTACCATCGTGGGAAATCTATGCACAGGTACAGATGTCATTGCAGAGAACATTATGATGCCTCATCTTGAGTGCGGAGATGTTCTTGTTATCTCAAATGCAGGTGCCTATGCTGCCGTTCTTTCACCGATGCAGTTCGCATCACAGAAGAAGCCGCTTGAACTGTTCCTTAAGGTGGATGGTAAAATTGAGATTTAGATATTTTTTAAAAAAGAAGCCCTCTTGTTAGGCTTAATATTTCTAACAAAGGGGCTTTTTACTATTCTTTGTCCATAAGTTCAAGCTGCTTAATTTGATTTCTTTTTCCGTATACAACAGCAGTTACGTAAACCTTAGAATACTCTTCGTTTGTCCAATAATATATATTGAAGTTCTTTACAATCAAACGCCTGATACCATTTGTTTTCCAAGGTTCTTCATCCACAAGTTGGTGCCTTTGTGGCATAATCTCTAATTTCCCTATTGCAGTTCTAATTTCAATTAGCAGGTGCTTTGCTGCATCCGGCGCAAACAATTCCAGCTCTATATACCTTCGAATTTCCTGCATCTGATTATATGCATATCTTGTAATTTGCACTTCATATTGTTCACCCATATTACAATCCTTTCAAAAGAGAAACAAAAGCATCTTCGTAATGGATTGAGTCGTTATTCTTAGCTTGTGTAAGGCCTGTTCTCATCATTAAATCAAATTCTTCATCTGTCATTGTATCACGCGTCTGAATGTTTCTAGGAAGTGACACATCAAAAGGAATTCCCTGGTGCATAATCACCTGTCTATATGTCATATTGATAAACGCAGAAGCAGAAATACCAAGTTTTTCAAGAATAGCCTCAGCCTGATTTTTTATTTCTTGCTCTACCCTTACATTTACATTGGCTGTCTTAACTGCCATGTTCATCCCACCTTTCTCCCTACATTATATGCATTTGTAACGCATTTTGCAATACATTATCTCAATTTTCTTTTACTCCCTACTTTGCCCAGTCACGGGTTCTGTCGACAGCCTTTGCCCAGCCTGCCAGAATCTCATTACGCTTTGCATCTTCCATGGAAGGCTCGAACACTCTGTCAACCTGCCAG
>CALZMV010000043.1 GCA_945788655.1 uncultured Clostridia bacterium
TATATTACGTGACCCTACAAAGATAAAGAAGGCAGACTACGTTATCATGGAAACTACTTATGGTAACAGACTCCATCCTAAGAACTCAACAAGTATAGATGAACTGATCAAGATAACCATTGATACAATAAAGCGTGGGGGAAGTGTTATCATTCCTTCCTTTGCAGTGGGAAGAACTCAGGAGCTTATATATCAATTTAACATGTTCTATGAGCAGCATCCCGAATACCAGAAATATCTTGAAAATGTAAATGTGTACATAGACAGCCCTATGGCTACAACTGCAACTGAAGTATTTAAGAAAAATGCTCAGGTATTCGACGAGGAAACTAAGGCATATATCTTAAGCGGCGATAACCCTCTTGATTTCAAAAACTTAAAGTTTACAAGAAATACAGCTGATTCCCAGATGCTGAACCAGGATAAAACGCCAAAGATTATCATTTCTGCCAGCGGAATGTGCGAAGCGGGACGTATCCGCCATCATCTGAAGCACAACCTTTGGGATAGCAGAAACAGCATAATCTTTGTTGGATATCAGGCAGAAGGAACTCTTGGAAGACTTCTGGTTGAAGGTGCAACTGAAGTAAAGCTTTTTGGAGAAACTATTTCAGTAGGGGCTCAGATTCATAATCTGGAAGGATTTTCAGGCCATGCAGATCAGAATGGTCTGCTGGACTGGATTGGAGGATTTCAGGTTAAGCCTAAACAAATTTTCCTTGTTCATGGGGAAACTGAATCCAAAATGGATTTTGCAAAGAAGATATCTGAACAATTCGGATATGATCCTGTAGTTATTATGCAGAATTCAGAGTTTGAACTGGAAACAGGCAAACTGTTAAACAAGGAAGATGTAATAGCAGATGCTTTAGATGAAGAAGCTGTTGAATCCATTAGAGCAAGAATAGACAGTATAAAGGAAGAAATGCAGAATGTACTTACAAGCACACATGGAGTGCTTGAAGGAAAGATTTCCGCTGAGAAACTAAACCAGATTAACAATATCATTCTTGAGCTGGAGAAGGCATCGGTAAACTTGGGATCATCCATTACTTCTGAAGACAGAGATACAGTTCCGCTTTCAGAGCAGAGAGGAAACTAAGATGGAAAAGGTTATAGTAATAGGTATTGCAGGAGGTACAGGCTCCGGAAAAAGTACCATGATTAAAAAAATCAAAGAGGAATTCGGCGATGATATTACAATGATCAGCCACGACTTCTACTATAAGAGGCATGTGGGGTTGACCTATGAAGAACGCTCTCAGCTCAACTACGACCATCCCGATGCTTTTGATACGGATTTGATGATTGAGCATATAAAAGAACTTAAAGAGTGGAAATCCATCGAAAGGCCGGTTTATGACTTTACAATACATAACAGAGTGGACGAAACGGTTGTTGTTAAGCCTGCAAAGGTAGTAATTGTTGAAGGAATTCTTATCTTTGAAAACAAAGACCTGCTTGACCTGTTTGATATAAAGGTGTTTATTGACACCGATGCGGATGTAAGAATAATAAGAAGAATCTTAAGGGACGTTAATGAAAGAGGAAGAACGCTTGATTCTGTGGTAACGCAGTACTTGACCACTGTAAAGCTGATGCATGAGCAGTTTGTTGAACCAAGTAAGAAACAGGCAGATATAATTGTGCCTGAAGGCGGTTTCAATGTGGTTGCTTTAGAAATGCTGAATCAGAGAATTTATTCATTGCTGAAATAGGAAGCATGACAGATGAAAGATATAAAGACGAAAGACATAAGGTGAAGAGCCTTTGTCTTTCGTCTTTTTTTGAATTTTTTTGTTTAAGTCAAAATACATTTAAGTGACGAAATATGACATTTGCATGACTATTTTTGACAAATATTTTGAAACTATTTGATATTTATTCTTACAAGTGTAAAAGTATCATTAAAGAGGAAAACATATGAAACGAGGTACATTATGGCAAGAGAATATCAGGCAAGGAAGGCTAAGCCTTTTATACTGCCGGAAACCGTATACAGACAGGCGTTGTGGGCAGTAAAGGATGTAAACAGAATGAAGGATGAGTTAGCAAAGCTTTCAGATGACATCGATGCACTTCATAGACCAGGTATCGTGAGGGAATGCGCATCAAGAGGATATTACAGTGACAGCACTGCAAACAAAGCACAGAAGATGGTTATGATAGAGAACAGGCTGGATGCTATAGACAATGCATTACTTCAGATTCCAGAGAAGTATAGAATAGGTATACAGAGAAAGCTCTGCGATGGAGAAAAGTATGGTGAACAGTTTCACTTAAATACATGGAAACGTTGGCAACAGGTATTCATTTATCATGTTGCAAAGAATTTAGGTATTTTTTAAGTATGACTTATTGGAGAGGTGAATGGGGTGTCTAAGTCTAAGTTAGCGGGGCTTATGCTGGTCATTGTGGCTCTGTCTTTAATGGTTTTTTGGGAGTTTTGGGGCAGAGAGAATATTGCATATGACAGGATTTTGGTTCTAAAAGAACCGTTACCGGCTCATTCTTTAATAAAAGAAGAAGACCTTACAAGCAAAAAGGTAGAATATCCATCAAAGAATGCAATTAAAGAAGAGAATATGAAATCCCTGATTGGAATGGAAACCTGTCAATACGTTGCTGAGGATGTTGAACTAAGAATGGAATATTTTACAAATCCAAAATTTGCTACGGATGAAGAATTAGGAAACGGTTCCATGGCATTGTCATTGGATTGGCTTTTGTCAAACCCTCAAACTCTTGCGAGGGGAGATGAAATAACAGTCTATTCCAATGGAACAAAAATTGGAGAAGCAACGATCGGACATGTAAGGGATAGCAGCAATAATGAAATTGTATTTCAAGGAAGCTCAAGGGAGAATTCCTCCGGCGTTGTCAGTTATATCGAAATTATTTCTGATACAGGAATACTTACTGAAATTGCCAAGATGGCTTCAGAAGGACAAAAATTTGCTCTTATTGCAGGTTAGGTGAAGAATATGGATCAATATATTACTTTCAAAGAGTTCTACGAACTGTGTAAGGTTATTGAAACAATTTTTGAAAAGGAGTGGAGAGGCGCACAGGAATGGGAAAAGCAGGAGCGTCTCAACAGAGAAAAGAGGGCTATAATAGGGTATGCTAAAGAAACTGAATATTATAGAGATAAAATAAAAATAGCTTTAGAAAATGGCAATTGGCTGAACACAACTCATCCTCCATGGTATAAAAGCCTTGAAGATGGAATATTTGCAGAGTTATATGGGTTATCAGGGCTGGCACCATGGGCTTATGATGAGACAGAGGAATACAGAGAATCTTCTTCGGCAAAGCTAATAGGAGACAGATTGTACTGTCTTATTGAAGGCAAGTCTAAGCTACAGCCACAGAGAATATCAGGCAGGAGAAGGGAACAGCTTAAGAGAGCATTGCTCCTGTCATCGCCTAAGGAACGTCTTGAGTCGGGATTTCATGAGGTGTATCTGCACAATGGGATAAGAATTAGTATTTTTTCCGGAGATAGAACAAAAGAAGATCAGGAAATAATGGTCTTCAGAAAATATGTATTGAGAGAGCTTACCTTTGAAAAAATGGCAGAACTTGGAACAATACCTGCAGAATCTGTTGAACTGTTTAAAACTATGGTAAAACTTGGATTCAATGTTATGTTCGCAGGTGCGGTAAGAACAGGCAAAACTTCCTTTATGCAGTGCTGGCAAAGATATGAGGACAGAACGCTTGAGGGGCTTGCTATTGCTACAGACCCCGAAACACCTTGGCACGAACTTATGCCGGATGCACCAATTATGCAGATTATTGCTGATGGTGATGAACTTGACAAGCTTTCAAAGTCAATTTTGAGGGGTGATAACGATTATGTTCTTTTGGAAGAAATGCGTGATGCAGCAGCTTTTCGACTGGGATTAAATATTGTATCACAGGGAACAAGACACAGCAAAACGACAATTCATGCAGGTAATGCACAGGATATTCCATATAAGATGGCGTCTTCAATCATAGCTGAATATGGAGGAAATCTGAAGGGTCTTGTTTCACAGATATTTAGGAATTGGCATTATATATTTGAGTTCTGTCAGGTCCCGGATAATAGGGGGCAGAAACGTTTAATGTCTATTTCCGAGCTTAGATATGATACTCGAAGTGACAAGGTATCCATACATACCATTTGCAGTTATGATGAGGAATACTGTGGATGGTCCTGGAAATATCACATGGGGGAGGACAAGGAGAAAATGGGCAAATTACAGCCGGAAGAATTTAAAAAGATGACAACGATAATAAAAAATCTCGAGAGAAGAAATCCAATAATGGAGAATACAGTCGTTTATCCAAGATATTATAAGAGCCAGGAAGGTGATAAAGATGTTTATTGAGGTTTTCTTAACGCTTATATGCCTTCTAGGGTTAATACTGTTTTACCGAGATGAAATGGAATCCCTTTGTTTTATAGCGAAAAACAAGATAATTAGCTGGCTTATGGGTTTTAGGACAGATGAAGAAACAGAATATATAGAAGCTTTTGAAACAATGCCCAGAAGTTTTAACGAAGGTATAAGACGCTTATTAGCAATAACCTTAGGAATTGGAACAAAAAAAGGTGTGTTTCTTTTCTGGATAGTTTCTCTTCTTCCTCCAGGGGCGTTATATATCCTAGGTAGGGGAATGCTTCCCAGAGGGTTAATGTTTGCTTCAATGCTGTTGTTTAATGTATTACCATTAACGATTCTTTTGATACATCTCCAAGGTATCAGGGTTAGAAGCTCAAAGGAAGGAAAGATATTATTGGGAGAACTTCTGGATAACTATAAAATTAATTACTATAACATGCAGCAGGCTGTGGAGATAACTGCATTAACCATTGAAGATGCCCCTTCATGCAGGAAGCTTCTTTTTAATTTATCAAAAGGAATTAACAGAACATCAAGAATTGAGGATATTAAGGTGATGCTCGATGATTTTAAATATGCCATTGGGACATCATGGGCCAACATACTGACGGATAATATGTACTTCGCACTGACTTCAGGAATCAGGGTTGAAGCGGCAATGGAGGATCTTGTATCGGCAATATCAAAAGCTGAAGAGGTCGAGGAAAGATCAAAAAGGGAAAATAACGATTCGGAACTTATTCTGAAGTACCTGGCTCCATGCTGTTATATTCTTACTGTCGCTGCGGCTATAAAGTTTTTCGGATTAACATGGAATGAATTTTTGCATTATCAATTCGCAACAACAGCAGGTATGGGCTGGTTTATGATAATTGTCATAACCTATATCAGCAGTCTGCTTATGAAATTATTACTTACTCAAAGAAAGCTGGATATTTAATAAAGGTGGTATTTATGTTTATAGTAATAGCAGTCATATATATAGCAGGTGCTGTGCTTTTCTTCAAGAATGACGTGGCCAAATGTATTAATCCGCAAAGAACAAAGGCTGCCAGAGGAATTATTAGAAAGAAGGAGGCAGATTTGTCCTTGTGGATAATGAAGCATAAAAGCAGTATTATGGATAGGGAGCTATATAATAGCAGCGTAGTTTTAAAGAATTTGTCCCTTGTAAGACGTGAAACTCCATTGTCAGCCGATTATATGATTGAAAAAATAATGGAGAACAGTGCTTCACTAAAACCTGTATATGGTGAAATGCTGACATTATACAGGGCTGGAAGAGACGAGGACGCAGCAAAGGTCCTGGCATTGAATATTAATTCGAAAGCTGCAAAACATTTCTCTATGATATTATCAAAGCTTGACAAGCTGAATCCAGCTGAGCTTGAAGCGCAGATGCAGAGCTTTCAGAAATCGATAATTGAAAAAAGAGTTACATATGCAGTAAAAAAGGTTCAAAGGAACAGTGTGATTCTGACAGCATTTGCAGCTGCAACCATCTTTGCACTTTTGTTAAATTTTGTAGTAGTTGTAGTATTTATGCACACGCTACAATCTTTAAACAGTATATTTGTTTAGAGAAGGGTATGAAATGAAAAATTTAATTGTGATAATAGGAACCCTGATGCTGGGAATATTGATTTTTAATATGCTTGTTGGAAACAATCCCCAAAGTCTTAAGAATATTTCCAAGGAAATGATGTTAAAGACTATTGAGACATATAATTCATTCGAAATAGAGTAGAGGAGGAAGGCAGAGTGTACTGCCGAAACAGAAAATGAAGAATCTAATCATAATAATCGGAACAATATTGCTTGGTGTAATCATTGTGGACAGCCTTATACTGGGAGATACAAACTCATTGAAGAGTGCGGCAGAAGGCATTATGGAAAAAGGTACAAATACCATTTCATCGGCAATGGATTTTGACAGTATGATGGGTGGCTGAGATGAAGGATTTAATTACTACCATTGGAGCTTTGATGATTCTAATGATGTTTGTGGTTCAGTTTGCCAATAATCAGTCAATAGCAACAAGAATCCTGGCAGCAGATCACTATGCAGATATGTATGAAGAAGGCAGTATTGAAACCATGGAAGAATGTATAGACAAAATATCCGGATGTTTTGGATGCGAAAAGGGGGATGTATATCTTCAAGAAAAAGATGCAGAATATATTATAAAAGCTCCTATAAAAAATATTATAGCCTGTGCTGATTTTCTGGGAATAGACCAATCGGAAAATACAGCACAATACACATATATTGGAGAACTAAAATGAAAAACCTGATAATCACAATAGGCATAGTGGTGATTTTTTTGTTATTGAATAGCTTTCAGCTTAAATGTATAGGCATAATGAGATAAATACTTGACATGAGATGCTAAAAGTAATAAAATAATTTTTTATAAGAGGGAGTAACTGGCATCAAAAGATGTGATATTTTGCGTCAATACGATTAAAGTTTTTAATCCGCAAATATCTTAAATAGTAAGACTTTTATCGTATATTATATGGTAAAAGTCTTTTTTTGTTGACTTTTGACCGGAAAGGAAGGAAAAATGCAATATTATTTAAAATCGAAGGATGAAACTTTAACGGGATTTAAAACCAGCTTAGAAGGTCTTTCATCCCAGGAGGCTGAAATCAGATTAGAATCAAATGGAAAGAATAAACTGGATGAACCACCAAAGGACACCCTGCTTAAAAGATTTCTTTCTCAATTTGCTGATCCAATGATTATCATCCTGATAATTGCAGCTACAATTTCAGGAATAACAGCTTTTTATGCAGATGAAAGCTTTGCAGATGTTATTATTATCATGGCTGTAGTAATAATCAATGCTGTTCTGGGCGTATACCAGGAAAGCAAGGCGGAGAAAGCCATAGAAGCTCTCCAGGAAATGGCAGCTGCTACAAGTAAGGTTTACAGAGATGGTAAGATAACAACCGTAAAGAGCGAAGATTTAGTTAAAGGTGATATAGTTGTCCTAGAGGCTGGAGACGCTGTTCCTGCGGATGGCAGAATTATTCAGTGTGCAAGCATGAAGATTGAAGAGGCGGCACTTACAGGTGAATCTGTGCCTGTAGATAAGACTGAGGATACTTTAGACCTGGGAGACAGCAAGGACATACCGTTAGGTGACCGTAGGAACATGGTATATATGGGAAGCACTGTGGTTTATGGTCGTGGTATGGCTGTTATATGCGATACAGGCATGGATACTGAGATGGGTAAGATTGCGGATGCATTGGCACAGGCTAAAGAGGGCAAGACTCCTCTTCAGATTAAGCTTGCACAATTAAGCAAAATATTGACCGTTTTAGTTCTTGCAATATGTATAGTAATATTTGGCGTAAGTCTTATGAGAGCTGATACATTAAATGGTACAGTTGTATTAGATATGTTTATGGTTGCTGTTTCACTGGCAGTAGCTGCTATTCCTGAAGGTCTTGCGGCAGTAGTAACCATTGTACTATCAATCGGTGTTACTAATATGAGCAAGAGAAATGCAATAATTCGCAAACTGACAGCAGTGGAAACACTTGGCTGTGCACAGATTATCTGCTCTGACAAGACAGGGACTCTAACACAGAATAAGATGACAGTAGTTGATTACTTTGGTGAAGATGAAAAACTGCTGGCTCAGGCAATGGCGCTTTGCTGTGACGCTAAGATTTCATCGGGCGAAAGTGAAGCTACAGGCGAACCTACAGAATGTGCACTTGTAAACTATGGTGCAAAGCTTGGCATAGATAAAACAACTGTAGAAAACAAGTTACCGAGAGTAGAAGAGGTCCCTTTCGACAGCGGAAGAAAAATGATGACAACACTCCATGCAGATAAGGAAAGCGGCAAGGTAATTCAGTATACTAAAGGCGCTCCGGATGAAGTTCTGAAAAAATGCACTTTGATCATGGAAAATGGTGTTGAAAGAGATATTACTTCCGAAGATAAAGAAAAAATACTAAAAGCAAATAAGGAAATGGCCGACAAAGCGCTGCGAGTTCTTATGGCTTCTCAGAAGGTTTACGAAAAAATGCCGGAGAAAGTTTCAACTGATGTAGAAAATAATCTCTGTTTCCTTGGATTGGTGGGTATGATTGATCCTGTTAGACCTGAGGTAAAGGCAGCCATAGAAGAATGTAACAGCGCCGGAATTACACCTGTAATGATAACAGGCGACCACGTTGATACGGCAGCTGCAATTGGCAGAGAACTTGGAATTCTTACAGATGACAGAAGAGCCATAACGGGTGCACAGCTTAACGAAATGGATGATGAAACATTCAAAAGAGAGATTGAACACATTGGGGTATATGCACGTGTTCAGCCTGAACATAAGGTTAGAATTGTTAAGATGTGGAAAGAAAAAGGTTATGTAACTGCCATGACCGGCGACGGAGTAAACGATGCTCCAAGTATAAAATCTGCTGATATAGGCGTTGGTATGGGAATTACAGGCACCGATGTTACAAAAAATGTAGCTGACATGGTTCTTGCTGACGACAACTTTGCCACAATTGTAGGTGCAGTTGCAGAAGGCAGAAGAATATACGATAACATCCGTAAGTCAATACAGTTCCTGCTGGCATCTAATATGTCAGAAGTAATAAGTATCTTTGTTGCAACGATGTTAGGCTTCACAATACTACACCCTGTTCATCTGTTATGGATTAATCTGGTAACAGACTGCTTCCCTGCACTTGCATTAGGAGTAGAAAAGCCGGAAGCAGATATTATGAAACGTTCACCAAGAAAAACAACAGATGGTATTTTTGCCGGTGGAGTTGGAATTGACGTATTATATCAAGGAATTGTAGTTTCAATCTTAACATTGGCAGCATATTTTATAGGCCATTATATTGAGTCCGGAGTATGGGAAATAGCTACAAGTCCTGATGGAACAACAATGGCGTTTTTAACAATGTCTATGACTGAAATTTTCCACAGCTTTAACATGCGTTCTCAGAGAGGAAGCTTGTTTAAATTGAACAATAGAAACAAGGCTATATTATTAGCAGGTCTGGCAAGCTTTATTATGACTTCCGTCGTTATATATGTTCCGTTCCTTGCAGAAGCCTTTGAATTTGAACACATAAGCTTACTTGAGTACTCAGTAGCAATGCTTCTTGCAGTTTCAATTATTCCGATAGTTGAAATTGTTAAGTTCTTCCAGAGAAGAGCAACAAAATAAATATATAATATTAAAAATTGGCCCGGCAGCTATTTACTGTCGGGCGATTTGATGTTATAATACCTCTGCTATTGTTAAAAAAACAGCAAAGTCTTATGAATACAGTTTGAAACTATCTTGGAGAGAAAAAATGAGTATTGTTGTTGGAATTGATATAGGTGGAAGCACAACTAAAATTGCAGGCTTTAAAGG
>CALZMV010000044.1 GCA_945788655.1 uncultured Clostridia bacterium
TTTTGCTTTTCCACGATTGTCAAATTAATTGGTCCATTTCAAAAATGCCACTAACTATCCCTAGCATCTTTACACTTCAGTTTTTTCGTGAAAAAGACTTTAACATGTGTTTATTAGGTCTTTACACTCTCTTATAATTCTGCAGTTTTCTCTGCAATTCTTATAAGAAGGTCAACTACCTTATCCATTTCTTCCACCACTGCGAATTCCTTGCGACCATGATAGTTGTGTCCGCCCGTTCCAAGGTTAGGACACGGAACTCCCATAAAGGATAGATTTGCACCGTCTGTACCGCCTCTGATAGGTGCTGTGTCGGGGCTTACTCCCATTTCTTCATATACAGCCAGAACAAGCTCAACAACCTGAGGTTTTTCTTCAATTACTTCCCTCATGTTTCTGTAGCTTGGAGTAATCTCAACCCTTACTGTGCCCTCGCCGTATTTGCTGTTAAGGTAATCAGCTGCTTTTTTCATGAATTCACAGCGTCTTTGTGCTTCATTAATATCATGGTCTCTGATGATATATTCCATTTGAGCACTTTCCACATCGCCCTTCATTTCGCAAAGATGGTAAAAGCCTTCGTAACCTTCAGTATGCTCCGGTGTCTCTGCATCAGGAATCATCACTTCGTACTCTGCCGCGATTCTGATGGCATTCTTCATCCTATTTTTAGCACTTCCGGGATGGATATTGAAACCTGTCACATACACATTTACAGTAAAGGCATTAAAGGTTTCTGACTGGCATTCGCCAAATGCATCGCCATCTACCGTATACGCAAAATCTGCTCCAAATCTTTCCACATTGAAGAATTCTGTACCACAGCCGATTTCTTCATCAGGCGTAAATGCAATCTTTATATTTCCGTGTTTGATTTCAGGATTATTTAAAAGAGTTTCTGCCATTGTAAGAATTTCTGCAATTCCTGCCTTGTTATCTGCCCCAAGGAGTGTTGTTCCATCGCTTGTAACAATGTGACATCCCTTGTACTTTTCAATAAACGGGAATGTGTTCACATCGATTCTAAGGTCCAGTTCTTCGTTCTGGATGATATCTCCCCCGTTATATTCGATAACCTGTGCCTTGATATTTTCTGCAGGAGCTTCGCATGAGACATCCATGTGTGCAACGAATCCAACGCTTGGGCCATTGTAGCCTTCAATATTTGATGGAATTTCACCCATTACATAGCAGTGTTCATCAAGAGAAACATTGCTGATTCCCATTTCTTTCATTTCTTTTACCAAAGCTCTTGCTAAATCCCACTGCGTCTGTGTACTTGGCACCACTGTGCTTTCAGGATCGGATGCAGTTGGATATTTTACATATTCAAGCATTCTTTCATAAGCTCTCATAAAATTTTTCCCCTCTGTTATTATAATTATATGCTGACTTCATACAGTCAAACATTTGTCATTATAACAAAAAAAACAACGAAGCACAACACTAATATCTTATTTTTTGTTTTTTTGTCCATTTTATGCTATTTTTTTAAAAGCATTTTTAATATTTCTCACAAAACTCTTCATCGTTTCATTGATATTTGTTTGTGTGCTGTGATATAATACTTTGGCTTATTAAATAAAGATATGTACTGAAAGGGGGATGGCGTTTCTTAAATCGCCAACGATTAATGAAAGTATTAGAAAAATTAGAGCCTACATCTGTTTTCGGATTTTTTGAAGAAATCAGTGCAATTCCAAGAGGTTCATACAACAATACTGCCATAAGCAATTACCTGGCAGACTTTGCTAAAGAAAGAAACCTGAAATATGTTCAGGATGAAGCTCAAAACGTATTAATATATAAACCTGCATCTAAGGGCTACGAAAATGCTCCAACTATTATCCTGCAGGGTCACATGGATATGGTGTGCGAAAAGGTTGAAGGCTGCACAAAAGACATGTCCAAAGAAGGAATTGAGCTTGTTGTAGATGGTGACTGGCTCACTGCTAAAGATACAACTCTAGGTGCTGACAACGGCATTGCGGTTGCGATAATGCTGGCAATTCTCGATGACAATACACTGCTTCACCCAGCTCTTGAATGTATTTTTACAACTGATGAAGAAACAGGACTTGAAGGTGCAACTGCATTTGATGCAAGTCTTCTCGAAGGCAGAACAATGATTAATCTTGATTCAGAGGATGAGGGTATCATCACAGTTGGCTGTGCAGGCGGCGTAACTGCAAATGTACTGCTTCCATACGAAACAGAAGCTGCTCCTGCCGGATTTATGGCATACAGCCTTGTAGTCGATGGACTTCGCGGAGGACATTCGGGAGTTGATATTAATCTGGAAAGGGCCAACTCCAATATCCTCATGGGTAGACTTCTGGAATTTATCAGAAATAAAGCTAAAATCAGCCTTTCAGACATCGCAGGTGGTCGTGCCGACAACGTAATATGTAAACGTACAGAGGCTGTTATCCTTTTTTCACCTGAAGAATTATCAACGGTTGAAGATGCTGTTTTGACCTTCAGAAAAATTATCTCATCGGAATATCAGACATCCGATCCTGAGATAACAATTACTCTTAAGGAATGCAATAATTCGTGTAAAGCGGAAGCAGTACTTACTTCAAAAAGCCTTGAAACTCTTGTTTCATATCTGCTTCTTACACCTTACGGAGTTCAGAATATGAGCCCGAACATTCAGGGTCTTGTTGAAACAAGCCTTAACTTAGGTGCACTTTGCCTTGAAAATGGTGTTATAAACGGTCTGTATTCATTAAGAAGCTCCGTAGAAACGCGCCGCGACCTTATGGAAGCTAAACTTGAAAAACTTGCCGGACTTCTAGGCGGCAAAGTTGAATTTACATTGCCTTACCCTGCGTGGGAATATAAAGTTGACTCTCCAATCAGAGACTTATGTGCAAAGACATTTACCGAACTATATAATCGTGAACCTGTAATAGAAGCTATTCATGCAGGTCTAGAATGTGGACTCTTTGCAGGAAAGCTTGGCGAGGAATTTGATGCAACATCCATAGGTCCTCAGATGCATAATGTTCATACACCAGATGAAGTGCTCTCAATTTCATCAACTGAAAGATTTTACAAGCATCTAACCACTATCCTTGAAAGAGCAATTGAGCTCAAATAATAAATTAAGAAGGTTAATACATGACAGACATCATAATATTTGCCCTTGAAATCATAGGTGTAATCGCCTTTGCTATTTCAGGTGCGCTGGTAGGAATCGGAAAAAAAATGGATATTCTCGGAATTTCTATTCTAGGACTCAGCGTAGCCGTAGGAGGCGGAGTGATAAGAGACCTTATTTTGGGTATAACTCCACCTATGACATTTAGAAATCCCGTATATGCCACCGTTGCTATTATCACCTCAATAATTGTGTTCTTCTATACAAAAAAGGTAAAATCACCATTAAGCAGAAAGACCAAAGACAGGCTAATGCTTATCATGGATGCCATAGGACTTGGGATTTTTACAGTTGTTGGAATAAACACAGCATATATGCAAGGTTCGGATTACAGTATGTTTCTGCTTATTTTCGTCGGTGTCATAACTGGCGTTGGCGGCGGTATTCTCCGCGATATAATGGCAGGCGACAGACCCTATGTGTTTGTAAAGCACTTCTATGCTTCAGCTTCTATAATTGGAGCCATCGCATATGTAATCATTCATCCCTTAATTGGAACGGTCCCATCCATGTTTATCGGTACAGCATTGATAATCACACTTAGATTATGCGCCGCCCATTTCAGATGGAGCCTTCCAAAGCCGGAATAACTTGCGTAACAGTGCTCTAAATAAAATCAAGCCCTCTACCACAAGTAAGGTAAAGGGCTTTTTAAATTGAATAATCTACTATTCTTTTTCTTCTATCTGTTCTTTTTTTACATCTTTGAATACTTCAGGATTGATATACTTTCTGCCAAAGATAAAGAACAATAGCAGCAGTACGATAGCAGCAATAAATGCATATAATATCACAATGATTTCGCCTGTTTTTGCAGTCAGAAGGTTCTTCTGATCTTCATCATCAACATACCACTTAAACTCAACTTCTACAGGAGTGTTCTCATATCTGTCGTCAACACCTGCATCAAAGTAGAAGGTCATTTCATATCTGGTGTCGTTCTTTTTAGAAGCATTTCCAATCTTTAACTGCGAAATAACCTTATCATCCAGATTTCTAAGGCTATCATCAACTAAGATTTTATTGTTTGTTTTATCAAACACTTTTAGTTTCAGCGCTTCATCAACACCATCAGATGCCTTCTTAACATTCATTACAAGGTTAAGATTCATATCTGTTTCATGATTAAGCCTTACAATATAAAATGCCTCTTTGGTTTCATCCTCATCAAGGCCCTCAAAGCTGACTGTATCTACCTGCTCAACCTGTTTTTTCTTTATTTCCAGTGAAATCTGCTCTGAAGCATCATCAGAAAAATACTGATCAACCATGTCATTGGCATTTCCGCTCATGCTAAGCCCTACGGCTGCACAAATCAGAACTAAAATCACTATAATCAGGCATCCGCTAACACCTGAGGATTTTTTCCCTTTGCTCTTCATACAAAGTCCCTCCTTATAATATTTTCTCTCTTGCTGTAATAACCTTCATGCTCTCTATTATATCTTGATGTTTTACGTTTCTTGGCTCGAACTTCATAACATTAAATGCAAACTGCTGCATTATACCGGCAGCAAAGGGCGATATCAACGTGCCAATACCGAGGGGACCTCCCAGAATCCATGCGATGATAAGAACCACAGACAGAATCAGTATATTAACACTACCCATTGAAAGCTTATGAAGTCGACGGGCCAAAGCAACCTGAAAAGCGTCTCTCGGACCGCAGCATAGACCTGCCTTCATATAAATGTACTGTGAGAAACCCGCTATGAAAAAACCAATAATCAGCATCAATATTCCTACCAATAGATTGTCCTGTTTGGGTATCAGATCAATCCAGTTCAGCAGGTCTACAGTCTTACCTACCACTATTGCGTCGAGGACAGTTCCTATGCCTATCTTTTCCTTTAAAAGAAGGTCAATTCCGATTATGGTAAAAGAAATAATGATGTTTGCAGTCCCATACAATATCCCAAGCTTATCGGCAAGTCCAAGACAAAAAGCATCCCATGGATCAACGCCAATATTTGCCTGTATTATAAGGTATGTACCAAAAGCAAAGGCCATAAGACCAAGTGTTGCAAAAATTGAATTTTTTATAATGTCTAAAGTACTATTATTCATTGTCTCGTTTTCTCAAGATCATCCTTTTTGAATCACGAAGGATATTATACTATAACCTAAAGCAAAGGCGCAATAGATTTAAGCAGAATACCCATTAGTTTAACTCTGAACTTCTCATCTTTTACTTTATCAGCAGTTACAAGTCTGCATTTTTTAACAGTTTCATTAAAGTCCGCTTCTATTTCCTCTATACACGAAGTGCCTGACATATATGTAGCACATTCGAAGTGATGATACAAGCTTCTATAATCAAAGTTTATTGTACCTACAATTGCGCTGCTGTCATCACTTACGCAAACCTTAGCATGAACAAAACCGGGTGTGTACTCATATATTTTAACACCTGACTCGATAAGCGACTTGTAATGTGTTTTAGCAAGTGCATACGGCATTTTTTTGTCAGGTATTCCCGGCATGATGATGGAAACCTCTACGCCTCTTTCGGCTGCAAACTTTATTGCCGTCTCCATTTCACCATCAAGAATCAGATAAGGAGTCATAATATGGACATATGTATGGGCCCTGTTAAGCACATCCATGTATACACGCTCCCCAAGCTTGTCGTCATCTAATGGGCAATCTCCGTATGGAATAACAAAACCTCTTGCCTTTTCAACAGGATGGGTAGGATAGGAAAGGTATTTATTGTAATCCAATTCTTCTGAATCCACATTCCACATCTGCATAAACATAAGGGTAAAACTCTTCACAGCTTCCCCTTTAAGCATCACTGCAGTGTCCTTCCAGTGTCCGAATCTTTCAACTTCATTTATATACTCATCTGCCAGATTAACACCACCGTTAAAGGCTGTATGCCCATCTATAACCAGAATTTTGCGATGGTCTCTATAATTGTAATATGTTGATACGAAAGGCTTTGCAGGAGCAAAGACCTTACATTTTATACCCAGCTTTTCAAGCCTGTTTTTGTAGTCTCTTGTAAGAGTTGTATACTCACATGTACCATCATACATAACTCTCACATCTACACCTTCTCTAACCTTGCGGGCAAGAATTTCAAGGATTTTACCCCACATTATTCCTTCATCGATGATAAAGTACTCCATAAAAATGAAATTCTCTGCCTGTTCAAGCTGAATAATAAGTTCTTCAAATTTCTTTTCTCCCGATGGAAAATATTTTACATCTGTATTTTTATATGCAGGATGGCACCCGCTTCTGTTAATGTATTTTGCAAGAGCAACTGTTTCAGGTTTTTCTACTGCAATATCTTCAATTACTCTCTGATTCTGAGGAATGAAATGATCTGTTTCTCTAATAATCTTTGCCATCCTGTTTTTTAGCGCCCTATGTCCAAAATCCGTCTGAGTATACCATAGCATGGCAGCACCAAAAACAGGTGACATCATTATAAGAACAAGCCAGGTTATCTTGGCCGTAGGATTCATTCTGCTATTTATCAGATAAAGCACCATGATTGCTGTAAAAGCAGTTGTACTTCCCAGATAGTGAGGCAGAAAGCCTTCAAACCACTTAAACACGCCAAGCATAACAAAGGAATTCACCAAAATAAGAGCAGTAATCACTCCCAGTCTGCTGAATATCACTCTGAACAGGCCTTTTTTACCTTTTTTTAATAGTCTTAATCCCTTATCGTATCCGTCGTTCTGCATTTTTTCCTTCTTAAGTAAAAGGCCCTCAAATCTCTTTGAGGGCAAAAATATCAGATTTTTAAAATATCACTCTATTTGCCAGCTTTTTTCTTTGCAGCAATATCAGCTGTAGCTGTAAATAATACGTCAGTTGATGAGTTGAGTGCAGTTTCACAAGAGTCCTGAATAACTCCGATGATGAATCCTACACCAACAACCTGCATTGCGATGTCATTTGGAATACCGAAAAGTGAGCATGCAAGCGGAATTAACAGAAGTGAACCGCCAGCAACACCTGATGCACCGCACGCACTTATTGCAGATAATACGCAAAGTATAACTGCAGTTGGAATGTCAATTGAAACACCTAATGTGTTTGCAGCAGCAAGTGCCAATATTGAAATTGTAATTGCTGCGCCGCCCATGTTTATTGTAGCTCCTAAAGGTATAGAAATTGAATAAGTATCCTTGTCCAGCTTTAATTCTTCACATAATCTCATGTTAACAGGAATGTTAGCGGCAGATGATCTTGTAAAGAATGCTGTAATACCTGAATCCTTAAGACACTTAAGAACAAGAGGATATGGATTTTCCTTTGTGTTAATATAAACGATAATAGGGTTGATGATTAAAGCATCAACAAGCATTACACCGACTAGAAGTATGATTAATTTACCGTAGCTTAGTAAAGCTCCTAAGCCGCTTGTACCGATAGCATTAAATACCAGACCCATTACACCAAGAGGCGCCAGCTTGATAACCCATCTAACAACCTGAGAAACAGCTTCTGCCACATCTGAAATAAAGTTCTTTGTTCCTTCAGAAGAGTGTCTGAGTGCAATACCAAGAAGAATGGCCCATGTAAGAATACCGATATAGTTTGCATTCATTAATGCACTTACAGGGTTGGAAACAACATTGAATAATAATGTCTTTAATACCTCAACAATTCCTTCAGGTGGAGCGATAGAATCAACTCCGGCAGCAAGATCAAGCTTTAGTGGGAAAACAAAGCTTGCAACTACAGCCGCAATACTAGCCAGCAGTGTTCCTACCAGATACAGAATAAGAATTGACTTCATGTTTGTCTTCTGTCCTGTCTTGTGCTGGGAGATAGCAGACATTACAAGGAAAAATACCAATACAGGTGCAACCGCTTTTAATGCACCTACAAACAGGTCACCAAAGATTGTAATTCCCGCTACATATTTTGGAACAGTCAGTGCCAGCACAATGCCGATAATTAAGCCGATAATAATCTGCTTAACAAGACTCAGCTTGTTCCACTGTTTTAATAAATCTTTCAAAATAATACCTCCAATATGGTCTCCGTCAAGACCTCCAAAATATAAGTAATAATATAGAAAAAACTATGTTCTACTACTATAACGCAAAACATTAAAAAAATCAATTTTTTTATGTAATAACCGGTGCAGATATGGTCAGATTATCTGAAATATCTGTATAGAGCCCCATTCTGTAATGCATATCCTTTGGCTGAAGCAAGTTCGCTTACAGTACATAGGTCATAACCTTCACTTCTCAAAAGAGGAATCAGTTCTAATGCTGCCTCCATTGACGGTTTATGTATATCGTGCATTAAAATGATGTCGCCTTCCCTTACATTATTCATTACAGCATTTACTGTGGCATCCTTACTTCTGGTCTTCCAATCCAAAGTGTCCAAGGACCAATTAATCATCGGTTTTCCGACATTATCTCTTACTGTCTGATTCAGAGTTCCTCCCGGAGGTCTCATTATAGTCGGCGCCTGTCCTGTAACGGCACTTATTGCTGCATCAGCACTATTCATTTGTCCTGCAATTCCGTCAGCAGAAAGGCCTGTAAGCATCGGATGCGAGTAAGAGTGGCTGCCTATTTCATGACCGCTTTGATATGCATAAAGCAGCGCGTCGCTATAGGTGCTTACTCTGTTTCCAACTACGAAAAATGTTGCCTTTGCATTGTTAGTATTGAGACAATCTACAATGCTTTTTGTAAAAGGTCCCGGACCATCATCGAAGGTCAGCGCGATTTTCTTTCTTGCAGCATCATTTTCCGGAAGTGTCGTAACATTAAAGGACTGCTCAGAACTCAGGGCACTGACAATCTCCTTGCCGCTTTTAACGTAAACTGCAGCTACCTTGTAAGCGTATTTTCCATTCCAATTTACATTGTAAGCATAGGATGTGCTATCTGTAGACGCTAATGTTCTGAAGCCTCCATCCCATACCTTCTTATACACTATGTATTTTGAAGCACCATCCACCTTATCCCATGAAAAAGATACCTGACCTGTACCTTCATCAAAAGCTGCCTTGAAGTGCTCCGGTGCACTTAGTCTGGTGCAGCCTGAAGCAGATGCAGATGCCTCACCCCGCTTTAATTTCAGCTTTCCGGCACATGCACTGACTTTGTAAAAGTACTCTTTGCCTCCTGCAAGACCGGTATCTACATAAGAGTTGGTCTCAGAAACCCCGACTTTTTTAAAGTCACCTTCATTATTATCACATCTGTACACCAGATAGCATTCAGCACCTTCAACCGCCTGCCATGTCAGACTGATATTATTGCTTTCATCAACTGAAGCAGATGAAATCTGCGGAGTAGACACACCCTCTCCTGAAACATCAAAAAATCCAAAAGTTGTCTTAAGAGCTTCATCAATTTGATTTTTTATAATAAACTTCTCTTTATCAAGGCCATAAGCCGTGTCTGTATTTATTGCAGCAGGCACTGCAATCATAACCGTTAGTACAACGAGTGCTGTAATTCGTTTTAATACATTTTTCATTTC
>CALZMV010000045.1 GCA_945788655.1 uncultured Clostridia bacterium
CAGAGATTGCCAGAAAACACAAATTTGTTAAAAAGCGACAAAATATTCACAAAATGCTTGATGTGCTAAATATATTGTGATAATATTTGGACATAAATAAACAAATTGATAAAATGTTTAATATAACGAGAGTGGGAAATGGAAATAAAAGAATTAACCTTGTCCGAATTGATGGAAGGATATACAAGCGCTGACAATGGAGAAAAATACATATGTGTTTTCTGTGGAAAGTCCTTTGAAAAGGAAATGATGTATCAGTCAAGAGGAAGGTATGTCACAGGAAAAAGAGCCATGGAGGAGCATATTATTGATGAACATGGTGGTGTTTTCCGTGGACTGATGTCACTGGACAAGCAGGTAAGCGGCCTTTCTGAAATGCAGAGAGAAATTCTCTGCGGCATGTATGAGGAAAGGGATAATAAGGACTTGGCAGAAGACCTTGGTATCACTGTTGCTACAGTGAGAACCCACAAATTTAATATACAAAGAATGAAAAGGGAAGCCAAAATCCTTTTAGCGTGTCTTGAACAGATAGAAAATGATGAAATAGTATCCCAGCGCAAGAGGCTGGAAGAAGGCACATTGAAATCTGTTTTTCCGCCAATGCGTGATATGGATGAGACAAAGCCTAATATTGGCAACAGCCTTCACCCATTCTTTACGCAGTTCACTCTGAAATAAATTAAGTTAGAAAATGAGTAAAACTAGTATTTATAGTAAGAAGCTGACAGAGTTTAGACAGCTGATTAAAAAAATTGAATATTTAAAAAGCGCTGTAAATTCCTTTATGTATTGGGACAAGCTTACATATATGCCTAAATCCGGCATTGAATATCGTTCGCAAATGATGTCCTTTTTTGCAGACGAACAATATAGGCTGCTTGCAAGCCCTGAATTTCGAGAATATATGGACTATTTTCTTGATAATAAGAAAAATGATCTTGTTACAAATGCCATGCTTAAGCGCATAGTGAGAAGTTCCGGATTTATCAACAAAGTGCCTGAAGAAGAATATCAGCGATATATCGAATTAATTGCTCGTTCTGAACAGATTTGGCAGCAGGCTAGAGATGAGAATAATTTCGATTTATTGAAACCTTATATAGAAGAAGTGTTCAGCACTTTCAGACGTTTTGCAGAATACTGGGGCTATGAAAATGTTCCCTATGATGCCATGCTGGGATATTATGAGGAGGGGCTCACAGTTGAAAAAGTCGATGCACTGATATGTGAGCTGAAGCCATTCCTCATTGAACTGCTTGCCTATACCAGAGAAAAAGATGTGTTTTTTGATGTAAAAGCTTCAAATGAGTATTACATGATGTCAAAGGATAATCAGGAAAAGCTTTGGGAATTAGTTCTAAGTAAAATAGGTTTTGATTTTGATGCAGGTAGAATTGATATTGGTGCTCATCCAATGCCTCTTGCTATATCTCCTGACGATGTGAGAATCGTTAATACTTACAAAGAATCTGATTTTAGAGCAGGCTTGTTCAACGCTTTGCACTCAGGAGGTAAGGGGATTTACCAGCAATCTATAAGTAAAGACCTGCTAGGTTCATTCTTATGTGACGTGCCATCATCAGCAACAGAGGAATGCATAGGGCGTTTTTACGAAAACATAATTGGCAGAAGTAAAGGTTTCTGGAACTTTTTCTTTGATGGAATAAAAGAATTATCACCTGAAATGAAGTCATTGAATAAGGAAAGCTTATTTAAAAATGTTAACAGAGCTAATCCTTCTTCTGTGAGACTTGAGGCTGATCAGTTAACCTTCCTTCTTCACATCATAATCAGATATGAATTGGAAAAAGAAATATTCAATGGAAGTTTAAAGGTTGAAGACATTGAAGCGGCATGGAGCCAAAAGACCATGGAGTATCTTTGCGTAGAGCCGGAAAGTGCCAACGAAGGTATTTTACAGGATATTCATTGGGCAGCAGGTTATGTGGGATATTTTCCAACATATATAGTTTCTGAGCTGACATCAGCGCAGCTGGCAACCTCTTTAGAAAAAGAATGCGGTGTACTTGATGAATTAGTTGAGGCTGGAAACTTCAATTTGATCAATCAATGGCTTACTGAAAAGGTCTATCAGTGGGGAGCTATTTACAATATAGACGAGCTGACCCGCAAAGCAACCGGCGAGCCTTTATCGTCACATTATTACATGGATTACTTACGGAAAAAGATTTCCGAGGTATATAGATAACTAGTTCTAATAATTACAGGAGGAATTTTTATGCAGAATTTATTAAGAAAAATTGGACTTAGCGAAAAAATGTCCAGAAACTTCTGGGGTATCATGATTATTGCATTTGCCGGTGCTATTATTTATGGCCTCCCATACTTTAGATATGACTACTATGATGCATATCTTCAAGTATACAACTTAACAGATGCTCAGATGGGTGTATTCGGATCCATTCTTGGCGTTTTCGGTATGATTTCATACCTTTTCGGCGGTATCGTATGTGACAGATTCTCAACAAGAACTATTCTTACTGTATCACTTATCGGTACAGGTCTTGGCGGATTTGTTCATCTGTTACCTTTAAGCTATACAGCATTAATATGCTTATATGCTTTCTGGGGCTGTTCATCACTATTCGCATTCTGGCCATGCTGCATTAAGGCAGTTCGTGTTTTAACAGGTGCTGATGACCAGGGTAAAGCCTTCGGTTTTTTTGAAGGCGGACGTGGTATTGGTGCTGCTTTAATGGCTTCCGGTGCTGTATTTGCATTCAAAATTGGAGCAGGCGCAGTAGAAGACCAGGTTGCAGGTATGAAAGCCGCAATTATTTTCTATTCTGTATTAACTATTGTAATGGGTATCTTAGCATGGCTTACAGTTAAGGATGGTAAGATGGAAGAAAGCGACAAGATTTCATTCAAAGGCATTGGTGAATTAATCAAGATGCCGGCTGTATGGATTATCGGTCTTGCTACATTATGCAACTACGTAATGACATTATCCATCTACTACTTCACACCATACTTAACAGAAATCTTAGGAGCATCTGTAGTATTCGGCGCTACATTAGCTGCCGGTAAGAGATGGTTATCCTTACTAGGCTCTGTTGGTGGCGGTTACATAACAGACAAAATCGGTGCAGGAAGAATTATCTTCATCTCATTCTTAGTTATGGCTGCAGGAACAATTGCAATGCTTGCTCTTCCACAGAACAGCGGAAGCGTATTAATTTTCGTAATCCTGTTCTTCGTAGTATACACATTCTACAATGTTAACTACGCTATGACTTGGTCAATGATGGATGAAGGTGCTATCCCTGAAAGACTTTCAGGTACAGCAGCAGGTTTAATCTCAACAGTAGGTTACTTGCCTGAAATCTTCATTTCATTAGTTGCAGGTTACACTCTTGATGCTATACCTGGATACGGCGGTTACAAGACATACTTCACATTCGTAATCGTAATGATGCTTGCAGGTGCAGTTGTATCATTAATTTGGATGAAGATGATAAAGAAGAATAAAGCAGAAGCAAAAGCAGAAGAAAAATAATTAATTTAGTGAAAAAGAGATTATAAAATGAAAATAAAAAATGATATCGAATGTATATTTGAAAAAGTATATATCGAGACACCGGTAGATACGGATGGGGATGGAAAACTGGACTTAATTGCTGCCTACATCAGACGTCCCGTGTCTACCCTTAAGGGGGAAAAGGTGCCTGCGGTTTTCGTTGCCAATCCATATATGATGTTATGCAATGAAGACGATTACAAACCTCATAATGTAAATGTTGAAGTAAATGAATATCCACAGCAGAGTATTAAAGAGGAGGATATTCGCTTCGATTTCAGCAAAGAGATAAAATACCAACCTGAGGTTGTAAGAGAGACAAAAGGGTATGCTGAAACTGCAATAGTTGAAGAGGAACCTCTTGACTGTATCTCTGACCTTTACAAGTATTTGAACCAGATGGGTTATGCCTCTGTTTTTTCAGCAGGTTTAGGTACAAAAACATCTGAAGGATTTACCCTTACAGGGTCAAGAGAAGAAGTAATGGCTTTTAAGGCTGTTATCGACTGGCTGAACGGCAGATGCAGAGCATTTACCAACAAGACAGATAACATTGAGATAAAAGCTGACTGGTGTACAGGCAATGTTGCCATGTCTGCAAAATCATATCTTGGCACCATGTGTATAGGTGTCGCAGCTACCGGTGTCGAAGGATTAAAGACTATTATTCCTGAAGCAGGTATCTGCAATTGGTATGATTATTACCGTACAAACGGTCTTAATATTCCAGCTTTAGGATGGCAGGGCGATGATATTGATTTGCTGGCAAAATACTGCTTCAGCAGAAAACTTGATGAGTCAGAGCCTGAATCGGTTATTGCTGCCTATGAAGAGGCAGCAAATAAGCTAACTGAAGGACAGGACAGAGATTCTGCCAACTATAATCTTTTCTGGGACGAAAGAAACTATTTAAACCAGATAGATAATTTCAAGGCTTCAGTTTTTATAATACACGGTATTAATGACTGGAATGTTAAGACAAACCAGTGCTGTCCGCTCTTTGAAAAACTGCAGGAAAAGGGAATAGAACGAAAAATGCTCTTGCATCAGGGCGAGCATATCTATGTATACGACCTTGAAGGTTCACCTACCCTTGAAATGGTTGAGCGCTGGCTTGCGCATTATCTGAAGGGCGAAGACAACGGTATTGAAAAGGAACCAAGTGTAGTTGTTGAAAGTAACTTAGACCAGCTCAAGTGGATGGAATCAGAAAAATGGCCACCTGAAGGAATGGAATATGTTTCCTTCCCGGTAACTGCAAAGGGCGAAAAGACCATCGTTGATGACCTTTCTGCAACAGTATATGACAAAGAAAAGGATAATCAGAAGGAGTGGCTAGATCAACTGGTATTATGCGAGGAAGATTCATATAAGAACAGAATCAAGCTGCATTGGAATCCTTTTGCAGAAATGAATGAAAAAGAAGCTATCAGAATAGCCGGTACCGTAAAAGTTGGATTCGATGCAAAACTTGACAGAGGAACTGCTATTTTGAGTGCAATGCTTGTTGATCTTGGCGAAGACAGACGAATAACATCTGAAGAAGTAAAGATTGATGATGAAGGCACATTCAGATTCGGTATTGAAGAAGAACCTTCAAAGTACAAGGTTATAAGCCGTGGATGGCTTAATGCTCAGAACAGAACAAGCATCTGGAGCAAAGAGGAACTGAAAAAGAATGAAACATATCATTATGAATTCGATATGGTTCCTACCGACCACACCTTAAGAAATGGTCATAACCTGGCTTTAGTTCTTTATGGAATCGATGCTGAAGAAACTCAGAGACCGGATACAGTTACCAATATCACTATTGATATGGAATCAATAACTGTTAAAGTACCTATGATCAGATAGTCGCCATCAAAAAGGTTATCAAAAAGGCTTACCTGAAAGCGTAACAGCTTTTCGGGCAAGCCTTTTATATTGAGCTCAATTACGGTGCTTATTACAATTATCGATTAAAACTTGCGAACTTTGATAATGCCTTCTGCTTTTAAGGCATTTAATGAAGCTTCTGAAAAATCTGCGGCGTCAGTTTCCACAAGTACATATCCGTACTGTCCTTTAGCGCTGCCTGCATGTTTAACTACATTTATGTTTTCCTTCTTTGCAATATTGATTACTGCAGATTCAGAATCTGTAACATCCTTTGTAAAGAATCCTAATCTGCATCCTTTTTCTAAAGGTCCCAAATCAACAGCAGGGAAGTTTACTGAATTCTTGATATTACCGTTTTCAATGTAATCTCTCATCTGAAGTACTGCCATTGAAGCGCAGTTATCTTCAGCTTCTTCTGTTGAAGCACCAAGATGAGGAAGTAAAATAACCTTATCTCTGTTTATCAGGTTGTCGTTAGGGAAGTCTGTAACGTAGCAGCCAACCTTACCTGCTTCGATGGCATCAAGAAGATCTGCATCGTTTACAAGTTTATCTCTTGAGAAGTTTAGAAGTACAGTGTCTTCCTTAAAGCTTCCGAATAATTCTTTGTTGAACATTCCCTTTGTGCTGTCCATTGCAGGAACGTGAATTGTAACATAATCGCAAAGTGGAAGCATTTCTGAAAGATCTGAATAAACCTTGATTTCTCCATTTCCGCTATAGAATGGATCATATCCAACGATATTCATTCCTAAACCTTCAGCGGAAGCAGCCACTTTTCTTCCTATTGCACCAAGTCCAACAACGCCAAGAGTTTTTCCGGTAATCTCTCTTCCGGCGAATTGTGATTTACCTTTTTCTACTGCAGCGCTTACATTTTCGGTAAGGGATGATGCCCAAGAAAGAGCTCCGGGAATATTTCTTGCAGCAAGGAAAAGCCCAGCAATAACCAGTTCTTTAACTGCATTAGCGTTAGCTCCGGGTGTATTAAATACAACTATTCCCTTATCAGCGCATTTATCAAGTGGAATATTGTTTACTCCCGCACCGGCTCTTGCAACTGCAAGAAGGTTATCTGAAAAGTCCATAGAATGCATATCCTGGCTTCTTACCAGAATTCCTTGGGCTGTTTCTACTTCTTCTGTTATTTCATAGTTTGCGTCCAGGAGGCCTAATCCCACCTTTGAAATTTTGTTTAATGTTGCTATTTTATACATGTCTTCCTCCTAATATATTTCATTGATAGAGACAGTATATCACTTTACTTGACTTAGGTAAAGTGATATAATATATCCAAATTTTTTATCGGAGGTTTCTTATGAGCGCATATAATAGAGTATATAATTTTTCTGCAGGACCATCAGTTCTGCCTTTACCTGTACTTGAAAAAGTTAGAGATGAATTACTGAACTACGATGGAAGCGGACAGTCAGTAATGGAAATGAGCCATCGCTCAAGTGAATTCAAAAAGATTGCACAGGAGGCAGAGCAGAATTTAAGAGAGCTTATGAATATTCCTGATAACTACAAGGTTCTGTTCCTTCAGGGCGGCGGTACTCTGCAGTTCTCAATGGTACCTATGAATCTGCTGAGAAATACCAAGAAGGCTGATTACGTGTTGACTGGTACATGGGCAAAAAAGGCATACAAAGAAGCATGCCGTTTTGGAGATATTAAGGTTGTTGCTTCTTCTGAGGACGATACATTTACATGGGTTCCAAAGATAAAAAAGGAAGATATTCGTGAGGATGCTGATTATGTATACATAACAACAAACAATACAATTTATGGAACAGCATACAATTACGTACCAGAAACCGGTGATATTCCTCTTGTCGCTGATATGTCTTCAAACATTCTGTCTGAACCTGTAGATGTAAGTAAATTTGGAATTATCTGGGCAGGTGCACAGAAGAATGTGGGACCTGCAGGAATGACTATTGTCATCATCAGAGAAGATTTAATCGGACACGCAGGAGAAGAAGTACCTGCTTACCTTGATTACAAGATTCATGCAGACAATGATTCAATGTATAACACACCTCCTTGCTTTGCAATTTATGTTGCTGGAGAAGTATTCAAGCACATTAAGGCTACAGGCGGTCTTGATGCAATGCAGAAGAGAAACAGAGAAAAAGCTGCAAAGCTTTATGAATATATTGATTCAAGTGAACTGTACAAGTGCCCTGTTGCAAAAGAAGATCGCTCAATAATGAATGTGGTATTCGTAACAGGAAATGCGGATCTTGATAAAAAGTTTGTTGCTGAAGCAAAGGCAAAAGGTCTTGTTAACCTTGCAGGTCACAGATCTATAGGTGGCATGAGAGCAAGTATTTATAATGCAATGCCAATGGAAGGCGTAGAGGCTCTTATAGAATTCATGAAGGAATTTGAAGCAGCAAATAAATAAGCTTTAGATCAAATAATGTGAGGACTGAGGACTATTATATGAAGTATCTTATTGCTGTTCCCGATGGAGCAGGAGATAATCCAATTGAAGAACTTTCGGGCAAGACCCCTCTTGAAGTGGCAGACCTGCCTACTCTTGATGAACTGGCTTCAAAGGGAGAGGTAGGTACATGTCGCACTGTGCCGGAAGGGATAAGCCCGGGAAGTGATTCTGCCAACCTTTCTGTTTTAGGCTATGATCCGAAAGTGTATCTTACAGGAAGATCTCCACTTGAAGCCGGCGCTCTCGGAATCAATATGACCGAAGCGGATGAATCATACAGAGTCAATTTTATTACTGTTGAACCAACAGGATCAGGAAAATATGAAGACTTTGTCATTAAGGATCATGCAGCAGGCGATATTACAACTGAAGAATGCAGTAAGCTCCTTGATGTAATAAAGGAGGCTTTTGAGGAAGAAAATATCAAGTTCTATTTAGGAACACAGTATCGCCATTGCATGATTGTGAGTAATCAAAAGCTTAAGTGTGATTTTGTTCCTCCGCATGATGTTCTGGGAAGACCTGCTGGTGATTACATGCCTAAAGGAAAAGATCAGCAGCTTTTCATTGAAATGATGAAGAAGAGTTACGATCTTTTAAATAATCATCCTGTAAACAGAGATCGAGTTAAGAGAGGTTTAAATCCTGCAAACAGCATATGGATTTGGGGACAAGGCACAAAACCTCAATTGCCTAATTTCAATAAAAAATATGGATTGAACGGTAGTGTTATATCTGCCGTAGACTTAATAAGAGGTATAGGATATTTTGCAGGCATAGACAGAGTAATTGTTGAAGGTGCAACAGGTAACATACATACTAATTTTGAAGGCAAGGCTCAGGCCGCAATTGACTGCTACAAAAATGGCAAGGATTTTGTTTATCTTCACCTTGAAGGTACAGATGAGTGTTCTCATCAGGGTAACCTGAGGGACAAGATAAGATGTGCCGAATACGTCGACCAGCGTGCCATAAAGCCTGTTGTCGAATATTTGAGAAGCACAGGGGAAAGATTCAGGGTTTTGGTGGTTCCGGATCACAGAACACCTTTATCAATAAGGACTCACAGCAGTGATCCTGTGCCGTATCTGATTTATGACAGTGGTGATGAAAAGCCACAAGACTTAAGCAGACAGTTCAATGAAAAGTCTGCGGCATCTTCAGGCAACCACTTTGAAGAAGGATATAAGCTCACAGATTATTTTTTAGGTAGAAAGTAATAGGAATGATTGTTAGATTGAAGAAAACTATTTGTATAATACTATGTGCAATAGTTCTGATTTCAGGACTTAATATCACGGCTTATTCTGCAACAGATTTAAATCTTACAGGTACTTCTGCCTTGATATATTGTGCAGACACTGATGAAGTGATATATGAGAAGAATGCAGATGAGAAGATGGATCTTGCCAGCATTACAAAGCTGTTAACGTGCCTCGTAGCCATAGAAAAACTGGATATGAACCAGCAGATTGAAATAACAGGTGAGGCGGCTTCCATGCCTAAGT
>CALZMV010000046.1 GCA_945788655.1 uncultured Clostridia bacterium
CATATCTTGAAGCATTATTCAGAACTTTCTTCTGTATTTCAATAAGTTCTGAATAATCATTTTCTATTTTATACTTTATTTCAGGTTTTCTTCTGATGACACCAAGACCTGAACAAGGTACATCACAAAGTACCTTGTCAGCTTTGTTAATCCACTGGTCTCTGCCAATGGTTCCATCAAGCAAAACAGGTTTAATCACTTCAAGACCAAGCCTTAGAGCCTGTTTTTTAATCAGATTAAGCTTGTGCTCATATATATCGCAAGAGTATATTACTCCTTTATTGTTCATTTTTTCTGCTATGGCGCAGGTCTTGCCTCCAGGTGCTGCACAAACATCTATAACTATATCACCAGGTAAAGCGTCTACTAAATCTGCTGCCACAGTTGAAGCTTCGTCCTGAATTGAAAACAAGCCTTGAGCATATTCCGGCAGGTCAAGGATTCCACTTCCCTTTATATGCAAAGTTCTCTCTGAGAAAGAACCACTTTCCACTTCGAGACCTTGATTTTCCAACAATTTAATGAGTGAATTGGAATCGATTTTGGCGGTATTAACCCTTATGGATAATCTAGGTCTTGCATTTGATGCCGACAAAAGAGCTTCAAAATCATCGCAAGCTGACTGATTTTGCCACAAATCAATTATCCACTGTGGGAAAGAATACTTTACCGACAGATAATTCCTATCTCCTTCTTTTGGCAACATCAGCTCGTTTCTTCTCTTCATGAAGCCCCTAAGTACACCATTAACGAAAGCATCTCTTCCTCTTGCATATTTTTTAGCCAGAATTACACTTTCATTAACAGCCGCATAATCAGGAACACTGTCTAAAAACAGCATCTGATAAAGGCCCATTCTCAAAATGGTTGCTTCTTTTTTCTTTACTTTTTTGATTCCCGAAGGTACCAGCATATTTAAATAATAGTCCAATAAAATCTTGTTTTCCAAAACACCGTAAACCAGTTCTCTCACAAAAGCACTGTTTTCCGGTCTGTTCCTATCAAGATATTTATTGAGTACTAAATTTGAATACGCCATTTCTTTTTCTATTTCAAGTAAGACTTCATAAGCAGTCTTTCTAGCCTGATCCATTAATCTCTTCCTCTCATGGCAAGAATTCTAAGAAGATTGGCAATGGCAACAGCAAGGGATGCAACATAAGTCATTGCAGCTGCAGATAGAACTTTTTTTGCACCGCTTTTTTCTTCACTTACTATTACTCCCTGCATTTCCATCTGATTGATGGCTCTGCTGCTTGCATTAAACTCAACAGGCAAGGTGATTGCGTGGAAAGCTATTACTGCAACAAAGAAAATGACACCAATATTAAAAATCATGTTGCCTAAATAATTGTTTGTAGCTGAGAAAATCAATCCCATGATGATAAGAATCCAGCAGAACCTTGATGCAAAGTTTACTACAGGAAAGATGCTGTTTCTTATGGATAATGGCGAATAGTTTTCAGCATGCTGAATAGCATGCCCTGCCTCATGGCACGCAATGCTTACAGCTGCGATACTCTGTACTCCATAAACAGATTCTGATAATCTCAAAACTCTTTTTCGTGGATCATAATGATCTGTCAGGCTTCCTCTTACTTGCTCAATTGCAACATCATTTAGGCCATTGGCATCAAGAACCCTTCTTGCTGCCTCTGCGCCTGTAAATCCTCTTTCATTTCTAACTCTAGAATATCTCCTAAATGCGGAGTTAACCTTGCTTTGTGCATACATCGTAAAAATTACTGCTACAAAGAATAATAATGTACTCATTGAATAACCCATTTTTTTACCCCTTTTTTCTTAATAAAATCTACTTCCTATCATTAAGGTGTTTCCTCTAAGATAATCACTAACCGCCATTCTTTTTTTGCCTGGCGTCTGTATTTCAGTGACAATAAGTATCTTGCCACCACAAGAAATCTTTATTCCGTTGTCGATAATATCTACAATTGTACCTGGCTGTGCTTCAGTTTTATCTAAAGTTGGTACTGCCTTCCAAAATTTAAACACTTCATCATTATATTGGCAGAAAGCACCGGGCCATGGATCAAAGCCCCTAATTAATCTCTCAATTGATTCAGGGCTCTTTGTAAAATCTATGTGTCCATCTTTTTTAGAGATAAGTCCTGCATAGGTTGCTTCTTCGGGATCTTGAGGAACTGCAATAACCTCTCCATTTTCAATTAAGCCCAGTGTCTCAACTAAAAGTTTACCACCAATTTCCGCCAGTTTATCATGAAGCTGGCTTCCGTTCATTGTGCCTATCTCTACAGACGATTTTGTAAGCATATCACCTGTGTCTAGCCCTTTTGCCATCTGCATTATTGTAACGCCTGTTGTCTTTTCCCCATCTACTATGGCATGCTGAATAGGAGATGCTCCTCTGAGTTTAGGTAAAAGTGAAGCATGAACGTTTATGCAGCCATATTTAGGAAGGTTTAGAATCTCTTCCGGAAGAATCTGTCCATAAGCTGCAACCACTATGATATCAGGATCGATTTCATGAAGTTTTGCCATCACTTCGTCATTTTCTTTTATCTTTTCAGGCTGCATTACTTCAGTTTCATGTACCAGTGCTACCTCTTTTACAGGAGTAAACTGTACCTTTTTCCCTCTGTTCTTTGCTCTGTCAGGCTGTGTTATCACCAATGCAACCTCATTGTCGCTGTTATAAAGTGCCTTCAAAGACTCTGCTGCAAAGTCAGGCGTTCCCATAAAAACTGTTTTCATTTTTCTCACCTATTTACATTCACTAATGTTTTTAGTTTTCCTCATAAGAATCTTCGTCATATGCTTCTTCTGCGCTTCTGATATTAGTGGCCTTATCAGTGTATAAGATACCGTCAAGATGATCATATTCGTGACACATTACTCTTGCATCAAAATCGCTGAATTCATAAATCTGCTTATTGCCGTCAATGTCAAGAGCTTCCATCTTGATATAATAAGGTCTTTCAACAGTACCAATCATACCGGGAACACTTAAACAGCCCTCGTCGTCCAACTGACTTCCGCTCTGTTCAAGAATTACAGGATTAATCATATAATATACTCTTCCTGGTTCAGGTTCAGCAATAAACATTCTTCTCATGATTCCAACCTGCGGTGCTGCAATGCCTACACCCATCTGTTCTCTCATAGTTTCCAGCATATCTTCAAGAGTCATCTTAATTCTATCGTTAATTTCTGAAACTTCTCTGCATTTTTTTCTTAAAATTTCGTCGCCTTCAACTACAATATTTCTTAAAGCCATTTTAACCTCCAAACTAATAAGTGCTGTATGGGTTTACATCTATATCCATAGCACAGTTTATTCTCTCATTTATCAATAATTTATTAAAACAATCTAAATAATAGATATATTTATTTCTTTCTCCCTTGGGGCACTTTATAAAAATATAGTACCTAAAAGAATCCTTTCCTTTGAAATTGCTGGAAATCCTAGGTGCAAGGATTTTGTTTTGCTTATCTAGCCCTGAATTTAACAGGGCATTTTCCATATACCTTTTGCATCTTATACCCGTCGATACAGCTGTCGCCTCCTCTGATGAAGTAAAATTTACCATAATTAAATCAGAAAATGGGGGATAGTCGAGCATCCTCCGAATATATATCTCTTCCTCAAAAAAGCTTTCATAATCATGTTTTTGAGCATTTTTCAGAACATAATTTTCCGGTTCATAAGTCTGAATTATTACAGTTCCCTGTTCATCGCCCCTCCCTGCTCTTCCTGAACTCTGTGTAATAAGCTGAAAGGTTCTTTCAGAGGATCTGTAATCGGGAATATTCAAACCTGAATCGGCAGCAATAATACCCACCAGTCCTACATTTTTAAAGTCAAGCCCCTTTGAAACAAGCTGCGTTCCCACCAAAATCTTAGTTTCGCCTTTAGCGAATGAATCCAATATTATATCAAGGTCGCGTCTTGTCTTTAGAGCATCTATGTCCAGCCTGTCAGCTTTGTATTCGGGAAAATACTCTGTAGCGGCTTCTTCGACCTGCTGTGTTCCTATGCCAAAATATTTAATATATGAGCTTCCACATTCCGGACAAATATCCGGAACATCGGACTTACGTCCGCAATAGTGGCATACCATTTTTTCTATATTTTTATGATATGTAAGGGATATTCCACATTCAGGACATTTTAATACCTTTCCGCATTCTCTGCATGAGACAAAATTTGAATAGCCTCTTCTGTTCTGAAGCAAAATAACCTGTCTTCCGGCTTCCAATTCATCCTTCATTTTGGAATACAGCTTCCTGCTGAAGATGGTCATATTCCCTTCCTTAAGTTCTGCTCGCATATCAACAATATCAACTTTTGGAAGTGGCGTCTTATTATACCTTTCCTTCAGCTGCAAAAGCTTATATATACCATCTTTTGCTCTCTGGTATGAAACGACGGAAGGAGTCGCACTGCCAAGAAGAAGAACTCCTTTATAATAGGTAAGCCTCTTTATGGCTATATCCACAGTTTCATATTTAGGCGTCATATCAGCTTTGTAACTTGCCTCATGTTCTTCATCCATTACAATAAGTCCAATATCCTTCATAGGTGCAAATACACCTAGTCTAGCGCCTATAACAATGTCAACCTTACCATCTTTTATGCGTTTCCATTCATCATATCTTTCCCTTTGGGTAAGCTTGCTATGCAATACAGCAATCTTCTCTTTACCAAAACGACCGGCAAAGACTTCTATCACCTGCTTTGTCAGAGATATTTCAGGCACAAGCATTATTGCTTTCTTTCCAATGGAAATTGTTTTTTCAATGACTTCCATGTATATTTGAGTTTTGCCGCTGGATGTGACTCCGTGAACAAGAAAATTTTCCTGTAAACCCTCTGAAACTGCTCCGGTAATTTCGTCTATTGCTATTTTTTGCTCCGCTGTAAGACTCTCCGGCTTTTCATACCGCCCTTTAATGCTCTTATATGGTTCCTTTTCTTTGCCTTCTTTTGGTGGTTTTCCGGGTGCAATGAAGCATCTTATGGCATCATAATACTTTATCCCATATCTTTGCTTCATCCAAAGCGCTGTCTTAATTATTTCTTCAGTAAAGAATTGTTTTTCTTTTATGTCAAATATGGTTTTTATTACATCGTCAGGACAATCAGGCTCATCTACAATCTGACATACAATTGCCTCTTTTTCCTTGTTATATTTGCCGAATGGCAATGCTACAAGATCGCCTACCTGTACATCATCACCTGCTTTATATGTATATAAGCTATCAGTATATTTGCTCTTATTGTCAACAACCACATTAATATAAACCATAAATCTCCCTTATAACAGGTGAATATTGTTTGCTTCGCAGATTTCTACCATATCTTTTGGCCATACTGAAGCCTGTACCTCTCCAATATGCGCCTTTCTCAAGAAAAACATACATAATCTGCTCTGTCCAATTCCACCACCGATTGTATATGGCAGCCTATCTTCAATTACAGCTTTCTGGTACTCTAACTGCGCTCTTTCTTCACATCCGGCTTCTTTAAGCTGTTTTTTCATAGCTTCTGAATCTACTCTGATTCCCATTGATGAAATTTCAAAAGCTCTGTCTAGTATTTCATTCCAAAGAATAATATCACCATTTAATTCCCAATCGTCGTAGTCAGGTGAACGGCCGTCATGTTTTTCACCTGAAGCCAGCTTGCCGCCAATTTTCATGATAAATACGGCTCCCTTTTCCTTAGTGATGGCATCCTCTCTCTCCTTTGGAGTATAGTCAGGGTACATATCCTCCAATTCCTGAGTTGTAACAAAGAAAATCTCATTTGGAATTTCTGTCTGAATACCTCTGTACAGTCTGTTTACATAGTCCCCTAAATTCTTGACTGCATTATAAATGGTAGTGACAACTTCTTTTAAATATTCTTCATTTCTCTGCTCTTTTGTAATAACCTTTTCCCAGTCCCACTGGTCAACATATACTGAATGAAGGTTGTCTAAATCTTCATCTCTTCTGATGGCATTCATATCGGTATATATGCCATGACCGGGCTTTATTCCATATCTTCCAAGTGCCATTCTCTTCCATTTTGCAAGAGACTGTACTACTTCAACTTCCAATTCATCTATACCCTTTAAAGTGAAAGTTACTCTTCTTTCTACTCCATTCAGGTTATCATTCAATCCAGTATTCGGGTCAACAAAAAGCGGTGCTGAGACACGGCGTAAATTTAATCCGTATGCGAGCTCCTGCTGGAAATAATCTTTGATTTTTTTGATTGCCCTCTGACTTTCCATTAAGTCTATAATCGCATCATAGTTTTCTGGTAAAATTAGTTGGTTCATCATGTGTTCTCCTTCTAAAAATATTTTGAAAATTCGCATCCACAGTATCTCTGCCTATAAAGCTGATATTCTTTTGACATTTCTATACTTCTTTGAAATCCCGCCTTTTTCTTGAAATCAATGTCAAGAAATTCAATGTTATATTTCTTTGCAAGTTCGCAACCGATTGCGGACACTAAATTGTAATTTTTATGTGGACTTACTGTAAGAGTAGTTCCAAAAATGTGGTTTCCTGTTTTTAATGCTGCCTGAGCAGTCCTTTCGAGTCTGAGTTTAAAACACTCTGTGCATCTGGCACCTCCCTCAGGTTCATCTGCATAGCAAGCCGCAACATTAAAAAACTCTTCAGGAAGATATTCTCCTTCTATAAATTCTACTTTTTCCTCTTCAGCAAGATTATCATTATATTCATTTAAAAACTTAATCTGAGCAGCTTTTCGTTTTTCATATTCCTCTGGATCAGTAATATTTGGATTATAGAAAAAAACAGTTATCTTATAATCTCCCAAGACGCGTTCAATACAAGCTGTGCTGCATGGTCCGCAACAGGAGTGAAGCAGCAGTCTTTTTTTATTAACACCCGTCATAACCATTCCTTCTGCAAGCCCCTCTTCAGAAGTATTTTCGATAATAGGGTTTACCTGTGGTTCAAGCTTTTTTATCATAAAAATCTTCTTTCTACTTATAAACATACTTGTCGATAAAGTATCAATTTGATATCATTATATTATATCATAGCAAGTTAATATTTCAAAGGATTTAAGACAATATGAATGAAAATTTTAAGGTTAAAAAACCTGATATTTATGGCGAAAAACGCTTCTATCAGGCAAGCAAATGGCTAAAAGATTACTTTGGCAAAAAAACCATAAAACTGTCCATAGACGGTGGATTTACATGCCCAAACAGAGATGGCAGTAAGGGCTACGGCGGATGCAGCTTCTGTTCCGATTCAGGCAGCGGTGAATTCGCATCAAACATTGAAGATCAGATTAATCTTCTTTCAGATAAATGGTCTGATGCGAAATATTTGGCCTATTTTCAGAATCATACAAACACATATGCACCGGTACAAGAACTTAGAGAAAAATATTATGCAGTACTTGACAACAAAAAAATAGAAGGACTTGTCATCGGAACGAGACCTGATTGCCTAGATGAAGATGTCCTTGAACTATTAGATGAAATAAATAAATCAAACTTTCTTTGGATTGAACTTGGACTGCAAACAATACATCAGGCAACTGCCGACAGTTTCAATCGCTGCTACAATTTGGAAATATTTGACAAGGCAGTAAATGAACTTTACAAAAGAAATATTAAATTTGTTGTACATCTAATATTAGGGTTACCTGGAGAAACTGAAGAAATGATGCTTGAATCGGTAAAATATATATCAAAGATTCCCGGTTTGTTTGGAGTTAAACTTCATCTGCTTAACATTGTAAAGGGTTCCGCAATGGAAAAAAGTCATTGTAACTACAATTCATTTAACTCTATCGATGAATATGTGGATTTAATAGTAAAATGCCTTGAACTCATTCCCCCTCATGTGACAATACACAGGCTAACCGGAGATGCCCCAAGACCTATTTTATTGACCCCCGCTTGGAGTTTTAATAAGCGCACTATTCTTAATCGCATAGATGAACAACTGCATCTAAGGGATACCTGGCAGGGTAAAAAATATGAATTTTAGTTACAATCTTAAATAGTATGATTTTATGTGAAAAAAGAGCAGGAATTATTCCCTGCTCTCTTCATTATTTTTAACTTTTTTATTCTTATCTTTGCCTTTAATCAGTTTTACCTGCAAAACAATCACAACTACAATCAATATGCTTAAAGTTCCGGCAAATATCATTAAAAGTATCATTGTGCTGTCACTAAATAATCCAGTATCCTCTGCCTTTTTGTCACCTGCAGACAGCTTTACAAGATTCATTATCTCATCAGGTAATAATGCAGCAGTCTCTGAGAATTCTCCCGTTTCCTCATTATAGAAAAACCATTTAACATCACTGTTTGTATCATTTTTCAAAAGGGCCAAGGTGTATTTCAAATCGGCATCCTTAATTAAAGGAATATCTTTTCCATCATACTTTCCAGCAACAAGAAGAAATTCTTCCGGAACATCTTCGGGATTTATGTTTTCTTGGATTATGTACTTCACATCACCTATTGTAACTGTTAATGACTCTGATTCATCCTCATTTTCATTTGGGTCGTCTTTATTACCTTCATCAGCGTTGCCACGAATAATTGTAATTGTATAAGTCTTAGAAGCTCCACTTGGTGCAGTCACTGTAACTTTTCTAACATTCTTTCCCATTATTAAATTTTTAGAGCCTGAAACAGAAACTTTTGCGTCAGAGTCTGCGGCAGAAGCACTTATTGTACATACAGTAACATCTTCATCTACGTTTACAGTATATGAAGTTCTTCCTGCCGAAAAAGCAGGTGAAAGGCTTCCGGCTGAAACCTTCAGACTTGATAAATTTGCATTGGAAGAAACCTGTGGTGCAGGATTAGTAACAGTAACTGTAGTGCTTCCTGAGTTCACTTCCAAAACATTATAGTCTGTGTCAACCAAATCCATTGTTGACACGGAAACATTACCGCTTCCAACTGCTATTGCTTTAAAATTTACATCAAATGAAATACTGTTAGCTCCTACACCACCTGTTGAAAAGGCAACATACAACACACCTGCAGAAGATGGTGATGCAGTTCCACCTGAACATCCAGTATACTGTAAAACAGACGAATCATATACTATTTCAACACTGCCACGTGCAAGATTAGATCCTGAGTAGGCACATTTAATCGTTACAGATGTACCTTTAGTAACTGATCCACCTCCGCTAACGCTAAGACCTGTAGTGCCGAATGCTACTCCTAGATTCAACAACAAAAGTGAAATAACAACAATTGAAGCTA
>CALZMV010000047.1 GCA_945788655.1 uncultured Clostridia bacterium
TGCAGGAATGCATCTTTTCTGTTCCCTGCCTCTATTGCTTCATTTAACAGCTCAAAGCTCTTATCATCAATAAATCTGACTATAAATTTCTCTATCAGCTGCTTGCTGGGTAATCTGCCAAACACTTCTTCATAATCGCTTCCTATGCTGGAATACAAATCTTCTATCGACATGGCTTAACCTCCAATACCCATATATATTCAATTTTATCCAAAAACTGGTGTAAAGTCCATCAATAATTGCAATTTTATCAAGTAATCTTCATGTTTTATGTATTTTATGTTAAAATATTCTCATCTAATTTTTTCGGAGGTCATATGAAAAAAAAGGTCTGTATTTTATACACAGGCGGCACCATTGGAATGGTTTTAACCCAGCATGGTTACGCCCCTAAAAAGAATTATTTTTCCCATCTCTTGGACGAGATAGATGATCTGAAGAGCGAAGATGTGCCTCAGTGGGATGTGGTGGAATTTGATCCACTTCTCGACTCCTCAAACATGTCTGTAGATCATTGGGTCATGATTGGAAGGGAAATTGAATCAAGATATAACGAATATGATGGTTTTGTAGTTCTCCATGGTACGGATACCATGTCGTATACTGCTTCAGCTCTTTCTTTTATGCTGGAAAACCTCAACAAGCCTGTAATCTTAACAGGTTCACAGATTCCTCTCTGCCAAATCAGAAGCGATGGACGTGACAACCTCATTTCTTCTATGATTATCGCAGCCGAGGGTGTAGTAAAGGAGGTATGCCTATTCTTTGCCGGCAACCTTCTTCGTGGAAACCGATCCACCAAGATATCTGCTGACGAGCTGGTGGCTTTTTCGTCACCAAACTATCCTCCTCTTGCAGTGGCGGGAATAGATATTAAATACAATTACTCGGCCCTTGCAAGACCTGCTCATGAAGGAGAATTTCAACTCAGAGAATTGCATCAGATTCCTATAGGAGTATTAAAATTCTTCCCGGGCATTCAATTTAGCCTTTTTGAGCCAATAATGACAGATAAGCTTCGCGGCATCGTCCTTGAGACTTTTGGTGCCGGCAACATTCCAAGCGATGACAACGATCTTCCATTGATTATTAAAAAAGCCTTCGACAAAGGCAGCATCGTAACGGTTTGTTCCCAATGTATGCAAGGCACAGTCAAACTTGGAGCCTATGCAACAAGCAGTCCTTTAAAAGATGCGGGAGCTGTAAGCGGCTACGATATGACAACGGAAGCCGCAGTTACAAAGCTGTATTATCTATTCAGCTGTGACTATACACGAGATAAAATTAAAGAATTGATGGAAACCGATTTAAGAGGAGAAATGACGGGTGCATAAAATGCATCCGCCATTTTTTATTTATGTATTTGCTCGAAATATTCATCCTTTAACATTGACATGAGATGAACATCATATAAAACGCCGTTCTTTCTGCAGTTCTTGCGAAGTACGCCTTCATATTTAAACCCAAGAGAGAGGTATAGATGAGCTGCAGGGTTTCCGGTATAGTGATCCAGATATAGTCTTTCAAGTGCCAGTTCCTCAAAGCAGTATTTCATCATGCACTGCATGGCTTCTTTGCCGTAGCCTTTTCCGCGTAATGTTGTATCTGCAATATAAATTCTCCAGATTTCGGCCTTCCAGCCTTCTTCAATATCTCCAAGGACTATTCTTCCTATGGGTTTCGGACCTTTTTCAGCTTTTAAAAGGATTGTAAATTGTTTAAATTGAGGATTGTTGTCGTCGGTCACAAACTTGCGCACAACATCTTCCATAGTCTGTCCGTCTCTTATGCTGAAAAACTCTGTAACCTCAGGTCTCCTTTCCCACTGATAAAAATACTCCAAATCCTCCCAGCAGGATTCTCTAATAATCAGATTCTTTGTTTCAAACATATTCCCCTCCAAATTAACTGATAATGTTATAGCTGCAATTTTCAAAGATCGTGTCAAATCGGCATATTCCTTTATATTGGCAATATGTGCATGCAGACCGCTCCTTCGTCTTCATAGGATGTGCGCTCACTTTTCCGTTAAGCAAATTCTCACAGGCTTCTTTAACCTTACTCATTACGGCATCTTGAAGTTCAATAAATTTCCCTTCCAGCAAAAGTCCTTCATCACCACTTGGATTTATTCCGTTTTTTGTTTTTCTTAAAGGAACTATCTCAGAAAACCCTTCAAACTCGCCTGCAATATCGCCTATTACAACAGGGTCATCTACAAGGATTCCGTCAAGCTTAAATGACTTCCTGATTTCCTTCTCAATGGTTTCAGACTCAACATCTTTCTCGCTGAGATCCACCATAGGTTCCTGAATTCTGAAATAGAAAACGCCTGCAGGCTTCCTATCCTTCTCACAAGCTGCTTTCAGATAGAGCATAAGCTGAAGCCTGTAGCCCGCCATAGCTTCTCCTATTCTGAAGTGCTCATTTCCTGTCTTGTAATCTATTATCTTAACTCTATTGTCGTTTAATATGTCAACCCTGTCGATTATCCCTTCTATATATACCTTTTCGCCATTTACATCTATCTCGATAGGCTCAAGTCTTTTTCCCCTTCCAAAAGGAACTTCCGGCATAATTGATACGATGCGCCCTGCTCTCACCTGCTCGATTACCGTCCAGCATGCATTGTAGCACACCTCTGCAACGCGTGATGCTCTGTAGGCATCTTCTTTGCTGTATGCAAACAGGCCTTCCCTGTATTCATCGGAAATCTTTTCAAGCTCAGAATCAACTATTTCCCTTAATTCTTCCTTTGTAATCTTCATCCACGGAGAATCAGCTTCTGTAATTTCAATGTCTTCCTTTGTCAAAGTTTCAGTAAGTTTCATGAGGCACTGATGGTATATATCTCCGATTTCTCTAGGGCTTGCTTCGAAGACTCTTCTCTCTTCCGGCTTGAGTCCATAAAGAACCATATGGGAAAATGGGCATCTCGAATATCTTTCCAGACGTGATGGCGAAAGAGCCATTGCTCTATCTAAATCTTTTTTAAACAAAGCTTCCGCTGCTTTCCTTCCAAGATCCTCATGCAGTCCTGTAAACTCAAAGCTTTTTCTTATCGTTTCTATTCTGTCGGGCTCATTTTTCTCGAACCATGCCAGAGCTTCTTTCCAGCTGTCTTCCATAGCATTGCCCTCTCCGACCTCAAGAAGTGCACTGCTCAGATGCCTCATTCCACTTGTTTTGCCATTTATCAGTTCAATGGATTTATCTCTGTTAAGAACATCTCTTTCTACAGTTTTTCCCGGGAAAAGCTCCTTCAGCTTTATAAAGACAGGAGACGGTTTAATCTGGTTGCCTTCTCCATCTGAAACGCTGTATCCTACCCACAGATACTCCTCTGCTGATGAAAGGGTTCTGTAAACAGCCATCTTTTCTTCCATGAACCTAATAGAATCCACCTTGCACAGTTCTTTGCCGTTTTGCCTGAAGAGTTCTCTTTCTTCTGCCGAAAAAATGCCCTGGCTAGGCTTCTCCTGCGGAAAAATCCCTTCGTTGGCACCAATAACAACCATTGCTTTTACTCTTGCACTTCTGCTTCTTTGGATATTGCCGAGAATCAGGCCATCCTCAGTCGGTGGAAGGAGTCCAATTTGAACCTGCTTAAGGCCTACTGTCAGCATATCTCTGAAGATTTCTCTGTTAAACTCCTCATCTCCCATTATTTCATATATCTGGTTCAATATCCCCATAAAGCTGTCCCAGATTTGAGCCGTTTCGTCCGCCAAATCATAAAGGCCTTTTCCCTCCTGTACAGCAATGAACTCAAGTGTCTTTTCCCCTAGACGCAGCTCATCTTCAAGGAATTTATAAAACTTCTTTAGGAATTCACCGGTGGTTTTCGAGTTAAAACACTCTTCCAGCTTTTCTGCATTATGTATTGCCTTTTTTCTCTGTTCTTCTATTTCCAACAGCGCATCACCGTATATGGACTGACCTCTTCTGAAAGGCTTTTTCCACATAGTGCCCTTTATCTTAAGCTGAATTGCGTAGTTTTCAAGCTGCGCTATTTCATCACTTGTCAGATCGGTAAATCCCGATTTGAGCATTGACATAACCGCTTCAGTGCTGTATTTTTCAACAACAACGTTAATAAGCGATGTAACAAATTGTATTACAGGATTTGACAAAATGTCCCTTTTCACATCGGAAAAGACTTCAATTCCATACTCTTCAAATACACGCTCAATAGCAGCTCTGCGCTGCTGCATATCGTTGCAGACAAGCCTTATATCCCGATATCTTAAGCCCTTATCTCTAACAAGGTGGAGAACATAACTGGCAGCACTCTCTGCTTCATTATAGATGTTTGCAGCCTCAATGAGGGTAATGCCGTCATCCTCCTGACATCTCTGTGCAGGCAAAGCATATAGCTCCTTTTCAACATGTCTCAAGGCTTCTCTTGTTGAACTTAACAAAAATTCATCCGGAATCTGTTTTTTTATAACCTCTGAACCAGATACTTCTGCGATGGCCTCCAATCTGTTTATGACCATGGAAGTAAGCTGGAACAATTCTCTGTCACGACCCTTATCGTCCCACGTCAGAACAATGTTTACTTCTTCTGCAGATTCAATAAGACGCCCTAAAAGTTCAAGTGTCTTAGGTGCAAAGCTGTCATAACCATAAACCCATACTTTTGAATCTTTTATCTGCAGGGAATCCTTTATTCTATCTAAAAACAGATCGATGTAGTCCTCTGAATCTGTATATTTTCCTTCTATAAGCTTTTCATATTGTGCAAATATGGTGTACACATCCAGCAGCTTTTTGCATGTATATGTGTCTTCGCCGCTTGACAAAGCCATTTCTCTAAGGTCCTCTGCGCTGCAGTTATACTGCTTCATTTCGGAAATAAAGTTATTGACAGATTCAATAAATGAATCCTTTGTTTCCATTCCCCTGAAAATCTGCAAATTTTCCCTCTGCTCCCTGGAAGCCTTATAGAGAAGCATGTGCCGTCCGTATTTGTCAATAAATTGCCTTTTACTTCCGCCCTGCTCCGAAAGGATGTTTTGTCCCAGACTGGTTGCAGATACTATCTCCACATCCATAAGCGACTTGATAGCAAGATGGCGGAAAGCTTGTCTTTCCGCCTCTAATGTGTATTGATCGGGCACCATAACGAAGGTTTTACCCGAAACATTGCTGAATATGAATTTTTCTTTATCCAGATTTTCTCTGCCGTAATATATCTTTAACATATCGCAATTAGACGTTTTATAGCTCGTCAGGCCTCTTTTATAATCTTCAAAATATCCATTGGTTCTGCCATTTCAAAATCGATATGACATTCCTTCAGCTTTTCGGCTCCTCCTTTTGCTCTCCAACCTACCAATACGGCTTTTACACCTGCATTGTTGGCACATTTTACGTCGAAGGGACTATCTCCCACCATTATGGATTCTTCCGCCTTTGCCCCAAGCTTTTCGAGTCCCAATAGCAACGGTTCAGGATTAGGCTTGTGAATGGAGGTGTCATCGCAGCTTACAAGACCATCAAAGTAATGGGCAATTGAAAATTTGTTCATATAAAAGAGCGTGGTCTCTCTTGTCCTTGATGTGACAACTCCCATCTTTATGCCCGCTGCCTTCAATGCGTCCAACATGTCAATAATGCCAGGAAACAGTTTTACCATCTCATCGGCCATATCGCTCTGACGCTGTCTGTATATAGCTGCACTTTCTTCAGGTGGTACCTCCGGGAACTCCCTTGCCATAGTAATCAAAAGTGGTTCGCCAAAGCTCTTCTCAATATATTCCCTTGGCATTTCCTTGCCGATGTAGTGCCTGTAGGTATGCTGCCATGCATCCACAATAACATCGTTTGTATTAACAAGGGTGCCGTCAAAATCAAAAATAATCGTTTTTACCATTTTTCCCCCTAATCTAACGGAAACATAAAACGCAAAAGTCTATAGCTTCATCGTCAAGCCGACTTTCATCTTTTCCTTGTCGATTGAAATAATTTTTACCTTAACGGTATCTCCAACGGACACAACATCCATTGGGTGCTTTATATATTTATCGCTCATCTGCGAAATATGCACAAGCCCATCATTCTTAACACCTATGTCCACAAAGGCTCCGAAGTCTACAACATTTCTAACGGTGCCTGTCATTTCCATGTCAATTTTTAAATCGTCAAAACTCTTAACGTCGTTTCTGAAAACTACAGGAGGTGCGTCTTCTCTAGGGTCTCTGGCAGGTTTTTTCATTTCTTCAACAATATCTGCCAGTGTCATTTCTCCTACGCCCAGTTCTTCTGCCATCTGTCCGATAGCCTTCGAAAGGTTCTTGGTCTTGTATTCGTTCTTTATCTTTTCTTCAATAGTCTTATCTCCGCCTGCTCTGATAGTTTCAGGATCTACACCCAGTTTTTCCATCATGGCAGATGCTGCCCCATATGACTCAGGATGTACTGAGGTTGCATCTAGTGGATTTTTGCCGTCTGCAATTCTAAGGAAGCCTGCACACTGGTTAAATGCCTTTTCACCCAGTTTAGAAACCTTCATTAGCTGTTTTCTGTCAGTAAACTTGCCGTTTTCTTCTCTATAGTTAACAATATTCTTGGCAATACCCATGTTTATACCTGCAATGTATGAAAGCAGGGATGGTGATGCAGTATTCAGGTCAACTCCTACTCGGTTTACACAGTCCTCTACCACATTTGTTAAGGCCCCTTCGAGAAGCTTCTGGTTAATATCATGCTGATACTGACCCACACCTATGCTCTTTGGATCGATTTTAACAAGCTCCGCAAGAGGGTCCTGAAGTCTTCTGCCAAGGGACATTGCGCCTCTTGTTGTTACATCAAGATCAGGATATTCTTCTGTTGCAAGCTTTGATGCAGAGTAAACAGATGCACCTGCTTCATTTACAATGGTATACTGGATGTCATAACCGTTTTTCTTGATGAAATTTGCTACAACTTCTTCAGTTTCCCTTGAAGCTGTTCCGTTTCCTATAGCGATGATTTCAACACCGAACTTTTCAACCATTTTCTTTAGAACTGCTTCAGTTCCGGCAATATCATTCTTCGGTTCAGTAGGATAAATTGTTGTATATGCTCTCAGCTTACCTGTCTCTTCAAGAACTGCAACCTTGCAGCCAGTTCTGTATCCCGGGTCGATGCTGAGCACCTTCTTGCCTTTAACCGGAGGAGCCATCAGTAGGCTTTCTGTATTCTTTGCAAAAATTTTAACCGCTTCAGCCTCTGCTCTCTCCGTGAGAAGGTTTCTCATTTCTCTTTCTATGGAAGGAGCCATAAGTCTCTTATATGCGTCAGCAATTGTGTCCTGAAGGCATGGATAGAAAATTGATTTTTCGCTTCTTATTACCGATTTTGCAATCAATTCATGAATCTCATCCACATTTACGAGAACTTTGACTTTGAGTTTCTTTTCTTTTTCACCTCTGTTGATAGCAAGAACTCTATGGTTAGGAATTTTAGAAAGAGCTTCGCTTCTGTCATAATACATTTCGTATACGGTTTTTTCTTCAGGGTCTGTTGCTTCAGTCTGAATAGTTCCGGATGCAAAGGTCTTCTCTCTCACTTCCTTAGTGATTTCAGGGTCATCTGCAATCATTTCAGCTATAATGTCAAGGGCACCCTTAAGAGCTTCTTCTGCAGTTTCAACTTCCTTTTCAGGATTAATAAAGGCTGCCGCCTCCTCTAAAATATCTCCCTCGGTCTTTGCCTGAGCATAGATAATCATGGCAAGAGGTTCAAGACCCTTTTCCTTTGCTTTGGATGCCCTTGTGGCCTTCTTCTGCTTAAAAGGCTTGTATAAGTCTTCTACTCTCTGAAGTACTTCCGCCTTTTGAATTTCCTGCTTCAGTTCTTCTGTGAGCTTACCCTGTTCGTCAATAAGCCTTATTACCTCTTCTTTTCTTTCCTCAAGGTTTCTAAGATATTTTAATCTTTCATCCAAGTCTCTCAAGGTTACATCGCTTAAACCGCCTGTCACTTCCTTTCTGTAACGGGCGATAAAAGGAATAGTGTTCCCCTCATCTATCAGTTCAACCGTATGCTCAACCTGCATTGTCTTAATCTTAAATTCTGCCGCTAATTTCTGTATTATATCCATTCTTGTCCTTACTCTTTCTGTTTTAGTTTTTCGTTGATAAAATAGTCCAAATCGCCATCCATTACAGCTCCTACATTGGCTGTCTCGGCCCCTGTTCTATGGTCTTTTACCATGGTATATGGCTGGAAAACATAGGATCTTATCTGCGATCCCCATGTATTCATTGAATAATCGCCTTTAATTTCCTTAATATTGTCCTTATGTTCCTGCTCCTTAAGTTCGGCCAGCTTTGACATGAGAATCTTCATTGCGGTTTCCTTATTCTGATGCTGGCTTCTTTCATTCTGACAGGTAACTACAATATTTGTAGGAAGATGGGTGATTCTTATTGCCGAATCGGTTTTGTTTACATGCTGCCCGCCGGCGCCGCTTGAGCGATAAGTATCTATTCTAAGGTCTTCCATATCTATTTCTACGGAAAGGTCTTCCTCAATCTCAGGTACCACTTCAAGCTGTGCAAAGGATGTCTGCCTCTTGCCCGCCGCATTGAAAGGCGAAATTCTCACCAATCTATGCACACCCTTCTCGTTTTTGAGGTATCCGTAAGCGTTTTCACCTTCAACAATCAGCGTTGCGCTCTTTATTCCTGCTTCAGTGTCATCCTGAAGATCTATCATTCTGACGGAATACCCCTTCTTATCGCACCATCTGGTGTACATTCTAAGAAGCATGGATGCCCAGTCCATGGCATCTACTCCTCCTGTACCGGCATGAATAGACACAATTGCACCGCAATTGTCGTATTTACCGTTGAGAAGTGTCTTTATTCTCAGAGCCTCCAGATCGTCCTTCAATGCATCAAACATATCTAGAATCTCTTCCGCCAAACCTTCATCCTCTTCCATTTCAGCAAGCTCAATCAGCTCTTCTATATCGGAAATAGTCGATTCCAAAGAAGTATGACCATCGATAGTATCCTCCATGGCCTTCTTATCTTTCATAACCTTCTGTGCATACTCTATGTTATTCCAAAAATCTTCCTGTTCTATTTCTTTGTTTGTCCTGTGCAGTTCCTCTTTTAGCCTTGCCAGGTCAAAGAGATTCACCGACTTCCATCAGAATAGCCTTCAAGGCAGGTAATTCAAGTTTAA
>CALZMV010000048.1 GCA_945788655.1 uncultured Clostridia bacterium
CGGCCTGTGGAGCCATGTCCATGTTCATATTCCAGACTATGCTCAATGTGTTTGGATGTCTTGATATTCTGCCCTTTACCGGTGTAACCTTTCCGTTTTTATCTAACGGAGGAACAAGCATGATGGTTTCATGGATGCTTCTTGCATTTCTTAAAGCGGCCGACACCAGAGAAAGAGCAAGTATTGCAGTAAAGGCAGGTGGGAAGATATGAAAAAATTAGAAGGAAGAGCCTTGATCTGCTTTGCCCTTGCCCTGTGTCTTGTGTTGGGTCTGGTATTTTTTACTGTAAGACTTGTAAAACATGGTGATGAGTGGGCGAGCTTTTATGCCAACAGCCATGTCTATGTCAACGGACAGCTGGCCATCGGCTCAGTTTATGACAGAAACGGTATAATGCTCCTAGAAAACAGTGAAGATGGGCCTGAATATAACAGTGATTCTGAAATCAGAAAGGCAACTCTCCACGTGGTGGGAGATCCTAAACAGAATATTTCAACGGCGGCTACATATGCTTTCCGCAGCGATATTTTAGGCTATAACCTTGTTACAGGCACTTATGGCTCGATTTTCGGTTCGGGAAGGGACTTGAAGCTTACAATAGATGCAGAGGTATCAAAGGCTGCTTATCAGGCTCTTGCGGGCAGAAACGGCCTTGTAGGCGTATATAACTGGAAAACGGGAGAGATTATCTGTATGGTCAGCAATCCGGGATTTGACCCGGCTTACGATGTGCCATCCAATCCTCCTTCGGGAACTTTTATGAATAAGGTTCTTTCGTCTGCATCAACTCCGGGCTCAATCTTCAAGCTTGTGACCTGCGCGGCGGCACTTGAAAATATAGACGGCATCGGGGAGTGGACATTTAACTGCACAGGAACTCATATTATTGAGGGTGAGAAGATTACCTGTCAGTCAGCCCATGGGAACCAGGACCTGGAGGATGCTCTGGCAAATTCCTGCAACTGCGCTTTTGCTAGCCTTTCAGTCGAAATGGGTCCCGAAAAGATGAATGAAATTGTAAAGAGTCTTAAGCTTACAGAAAGCTATGATATTAATGGAATAAAGAGTATGGCGGGAAGCTTTAATTTTGATACCTACAATATCAATCTGGGCTGGGCCGGCATAGGTCAGTTTGAGGATCAGGTAAATCCTCTTTCCATGATGGTATATATGGGTGCAATCGCCGGCGGTGGCCAGGCTCAGAAACCATATATTTTGATGGATAAATCGGAAGGGTCTGTAAGTCTTCTTGAACCGGGTATTGCGATGCAGCTGGATGCCATGATGAGAAATAATGTAACATCAAATTATGGCGACAGCAATTATCCGGGGCTTGAGCTTCGTGCCAAGTCAGGTACTGCAGAAGGTCAGAAGGGCGTTGCTGCCAATGCGTGGTTCAGCGGTTATTCAGGCGATTATGCATTTATAGTTTGTGTAGAAAAAGGCGGATATGGATCCCAGGCAGCAGGCCCTGTTGCAAATAAGGTGATGCAGGCTGTTAAAAAATCAGCTTCTAATTCGGCTTCTAATTAAGAATTATTTAAGAAATGTATAGGCTTCTTTGTAAAAAAGGAGCCTTAAACTATATATAAGGCGAAAGGAGAGCAGCAAAATGAATGTAAGTCAGGATATTAACATTTTAGTATGTGATGATGACAAAGAGATAGCAGGTTCTGTTGAGATATATCTTAGAAACGAGGGGTACAAAGTTTTTAAGGCATACGACGGAGCGGAAGCCCTGAAGATAGCGCAGCAGGAGAAACTGCATCTGATTATTATGGATGTAATGATGCCGAAGATGGACGGAATACAGGCAACCATGAAAATCCGTGAGGAAAAGAATATTCCAATCATTATGCTTTCCGCAAAGTCAGAGGACTACGATAAAATAACGGGTCTTAACGTAGGTGCTGATGACTATGTTACCAAGCCTTTTAACCCACTGGAGCTTATTGCAAGAGTGAAATCTCAGCTTAGAAGATATGTAAATCTGGGAAGTCTTGCAGGAAAACCCGCTCCTACTGGTGTGTTCAAGTCAGGGGGACTTATTGTGGACGACAATGAAAAAAGGGTAACTTTGGATGGAGAGCAGGTTGTTGTCACACCTATAGAATTCGGGATTCTTAAGCTTCTTACGGAAAACGCAGGGAGGGTTTACAGCATAGAGCAGATTTATGAAGCTGTATGGAATGAGCCTGCCTACAGTCCTGAGAATACAGTGGCGGTACATATAAGACGTATTAGAGAAAAGATAGAAATAGACCCGAAAAATCCGAGATATTTGAAGGTGGTGTGGGGAATTGGATACAAGATTGAAAAAATATAATAAAGTTGGCTACGGCGGTTATTGTATCATATGCTGCCTGGCTGTAATAATGATAACTGTTTCACTTCTGGCGGGCAGCATTTTTGCGGCTACAGAGGATATGCAGTGGATTAACGGTTACGAAAGTATTGATCATTATTATTCAGGTGAGATAACCAACAATGCAAGGCATGAATCCATAATGAATATTTCAGGTTGGGTTATGATAGGAACTGGTGTCGCAGGGGTGATAGGGCTAATCGCTTCAGTGATAATGACAGGCAGGTTTGTAACTGATGAAAAAGGCAAACCTGTACTTAACTGGTTTGACAGAATCTGGTCAGAAGTACATCTTGTTGGTGGAGTTTCAGCAGGAGTTATTGCATGTGCAATGCTGAGACTATATTATGAATTTTGGATGCAGGGAATGTATCTGAAAATCTGGAACTGGTATAATAATTACGATTTTTCTGAGCATCTGGCGCCAAATATTGAATTTACACTTCTGTTGCTGTTACAGGCACTGGCTGTCGGAATTGCATTTGCATGTCTACTTTCTCTTTGTAAAAAAATCAAAGCCAGGGAATTTTGGGAAAAATCCATCCTTGGAGGTCTGTACTTTCTGCTTGTAAGAAGTATTAAGAACAGCAGCAATACTTTGTTTAAGGTTGTAGCTATTCTGATAATAGGAGCATTCTTATGCTCAACCTGGATAGGACTTCCGGTGGTATTGGTATTAATTGTTTATTATGTTCCTAAGATATGCAAACAGTTTGATGAGATAAAGAACGGTGTAACCGAAGTGAAAAACGGCAATCTGTCATACAAGATACCTGTAAGATGCGATGCAAAGGGCTTCAAGAGCGATCTTGGAAGACTTGCAAGCGATATCAATGATATTTCGCAGGCATCAAACATCGCGATTCAGAATGAGTTAAAGAGCCAGAGGCTGAAGACAGATTTAATATCAAATGTGTCCCATGACCTGAAGACACCTCTTACATCCATGATTTCCTATGTGGGACTGATAAAACAGGAGGGACTTGACAGCCCTAATGCACCTGAATACCTGGATATAATCGACCAGAAAACTCAGAGGCTGAAGACTCTGACTGAAGACCTGTTTGAAGCGGCTAAAGCTTCATCGGGTGCCGTACCTGTAAATATGGAAAACATTGATTTATCATCTCTTCTAACTCAGACACTGGCTGAAATGGAAGAAACTCTGTCAGCAAAAAATCTTCAGATTCATGTAAAAAATGTATGCGGCGATACGCACATCAGGGCAGATGGTCAGCTCCTCTGGAGAGTACTTGAAAATCTCCTGGGCAATGTATCCAAGTATGCTCTTGAAGGAAGCAGAGTATACATCAATATAAGCGACCATATGATAAGGGGCAGTGAACAGATCCTTCTTGAAATAAAAAACGTATCTAAGGATGAGCTGAACATTTCTGAAGAGGAACTTATGGAAAGGTTCAAACGTGGTGATGAATCGAGAACCACTGAAGGAAGTGGGCTTGGTCTTGCAATAGCAAAGGATCTTGTCAAGATGATGAATGGAGTCTTTGAAATTTCCATAGACGGAGATCTGTTTAAAGCGTCGGTGATGATGGAAAAGGCACAGATGGCACAGGCAGAAGAACAGCAAGAAGAGGAAGAACAGAAAGAAAAGTAAGAGCAATAAGCGTAACAAACATTGACTGTATATAAAAAAACGAACAGGCTGTCTGAAATTGATTCAGACGGTCTATTCGTTTTTTGTCATAATTTGTCATAAAAAGATGTTAATTAAAGCACAAGACTATTCTTCTTCAGGGCTGTACTTAAAGCAGTCCATGAACCTCAGCTTAAACTGGTTCATCTTGTGAAGTCTGTCGATTTTAGCTTTAATGTCCATATCTTCAATTTCGCCGGTTCTGATATATCTGTCTAAAACTGCATAGGTAAAGCCTAAATTCTCCTCGTCGGTCTTTGGCTGAAGCCCATCGATAGGAACCTTGTCCACAAACATTGAAGGTAATCCGCACTCCCTGCCGATAGCCTTAACTTCCTGTACAGTAAGAAAACTTAATGGACTGAAGTCACCGGCGGCATCTCCGTAACGGGTTGAGTATCCAACCCAGTCTTCGCTCAAATTACATGTGTTGGCAACTCTGCCGTTGACAGACTGTGAAACGGCATATACTGAAGCCATTCTGATACGAGGCGGAAGATTTGTGACAGTCTGAACTGCAACTTCAGGAAGAGCCTTTTCAAGCTGTGCCATAAGACCATCAAAAGCATCCTTGATATTTATTTCGTAGTGTTTGATTCCGAGATGTTTTACAAGAGCTCTGGAAACATCTATATCATGCTGGTCTCCTTTAGGAAGAAGAACTCCTATAACGCGGTCTTTGCCCAGAGCTTCTACGCATAGAGCCGCTACTACAGAGCTGTCCTTGCCACCTGATATGGCAACAACTGCATTGCATCCCGGACCATTTTCTTCGAACCAGTTTTTTATCCATTGAATGACATCTTCTTTAACTTTTTTTGCATTAAATTCCATGACGAAATCCTCCTATCCATAATATTATAAACGATTTTCGCCAAAAGAAAAGTATAAATACTCTTTACTTGGTATTTGTTGCGGTAGAATGTATTTTGTTATATAATAAGCACATAAATCTAAGTCGATTCAGACGAAGATGAAGCGAATGATTGGAAGGGAAATATGAAGGAAACATATATTAAAGACCTAAGAAAGGATCAGGAAATAACTGACTTTTTTATGGCAAAAACCATAGCTGTTAAGGTCGGAGCAAACGGCAAACAGTATCTGGACCTGGTTCTTTGCGATAAGACAGGCGATATAACAGGCAAAAAGTGGGATGTGAGCGATTCGGAATATCCCGCACTGATGGCTATAGAAGAAAAATCAATCGTTAAAATAAAGGGAATTGTAACAGAGTGGGCAGGTCAGCTCCAGCTGAGAGTTCAAAGAATAAGGGTTGCCAACGAACAGGATGGTCAGCATATGACGGACTTTGTCAAGGCTGCACCTGAAAAACCTGAAGATATGTATGACTACATCGTTGCCGCAGCCGAGTCTATGGAAGATAAAGACCTTAAAAACCTCTGCATGAAACTTCTGACTGATAACAGGGATAAGCTGATGTATTACCCTGCAGCACAGAAGAACCACCATGCACAGCTTGGAGGACTTCTCTATCACATGAAGCGCATGCTTATGACAGGGCAGAGAGTCTGCGAGGTATACACAAATCTCAACAGAGATCTGGTTTCAACAGGCGTTATCATTCATGATATGGAAAAGCTCAATGAGATTGAGTCCGGACCTGACGGAATTGCAACCGGATATTCCTTCGAGGGGCAGATGCTCGGTCACATTATTCAGGGAGTCAAGAGCATCGACAGACTTACTCTGGAACTTGATTTTCCAAGGGAAAAGGCTATTATGCTTGAACATATGATATTGGCACACCATTATGAGCCTGAGTTCGGAAGCCCTAAGAAGCCACTGTTTCCTGAGGCAGAGGTGCTGCATTATCTGGATATTCTTGATGCACGTATGTTTGATATGCATAGCGCTTTAGAGGCGACAGAAGCCGGTAGTTTCAGCGACAGGGTATGGACGCTTGATAACAGAAAATTATATAAACCGTCAGAGGGGGAGGATTCTAAATGTTAGTAAAATTACCTAGAGAAGTAGGCAAGGTTTTAACAAGAATGCAGGATAATGGTTTTGAGGCTTATGTTGCAGGCGAATGCGTCAGAGATTCCATATTAGGCAGGAAGCCTTTTGGATGGGATGTTGTCACAAACGCCAACCTAGACCAATTAAAGGCAGCGCTTCCTGAAGCAGAGGTTTTCAGCAGCAAGTACGGCGTTGTCAGATTGGAATACATTCATGAAGTGACAGATAAAGAAACCGGAGAGTCTTTAGAAACAGGCTTTATTGTGGATGTTGCTTCCTATCGAAAGAACGCTCAGTATAAGAACGGCAAGCTGACAGGTGCAGAGGCAACACAGAATATCGAAGATGATCTGGCGTGCAGAGAATTTACCATAGATGCCATAGCCGAAAACAACACAAAGCTTTGCGACCCATATGAGGGCAGAGAGGACATCAGAAAGAGACTTATCAGAACCGTTGGGGATGCCGATTCTATGTTTAAAGACGACCCTATCAGAATGATGAAGGCTGTAAGAATAGCGGCAGAACTGGGATTTGACTTACATAAAAACGTATATGAGGCAATTGTAGCAAACTGCAAGCTTCTTGAGGAGACAGATGTAAACTCCATCAGAGAAGAGTTTGAGGCTGTTATGGTCAGCCCAAATGCAGGCAAAGGATTGAACATGATTCTTGACACAGGAATGATTTCTGCAATAATCAGTCAGGAGACTGTAAACAGATTGTCAAAGAGAGAAATGCAGGATTTAACCGTTCTCAGTGAAAATGTAGACAAGACTCAGCCTGTAAGAGAAAGGCGCCTTGGACTGTTCTATGCGTGCATAAACAAGGGCAGATCACTGCCTGCAATCGACAGACTGCAGTATGACGAACATACTGAAATGCTCTTAAAGGATGCGGTTAAATATCTTCCAAAGCTGTATTTTACAGCTACAAAGCCGGAATTGAAGAAGTTCATTTATAAGTTCGGCTGGGAGAGATATAACTACCTTGCAAGCATGGAAAAGGCACAGAGAATTATCTTTGAATACTTTTCCGATACAAAAATCAAGAGTAAGATCTATATGCTTGAAGAAATCAAGAATTACAGAGAGCCAATTTTCCCTGATGAGATGGCAATAGATGCAAACGACTTGGTTGAGGCAGGAATCTGCAAGCCTGAAAAGGCAGAGGAACTGCTTAGAATGCTTTGCGAAGAGCTGCATACTCACCCTAGAAAGAACACTCGTGAACAGCTGTTAAAGCTGGCGAAAACATACAGCAAGAATAAACTTGCAGCATGGCTGAGAGGTATTCACTTTGCTCACTAAAATTAGTCAGGTCACCCAAGAGGTGACCTTGTTTTTACGTAATTTAGGTTTTTCAAACTATTATATTATTAAAATTTTCGATCTGGTGGGCGATGCAGCCATTGCCTTGACTGAGGACAATCCCTATTGGCTGCTGGAGGAATTCCCTCACATGACCTTTGCGAAAGTTGATGAGGCGGCACAGAAACTTGGCGTTGAAAGGGACAGCATTTACCGAATCAGAGCTGCCATCAGACACGGCCTTTCGGGATACGTGTCAAGGGGACACACATTTGCGCCTGCAAGAGAGTTCTGCAGTCAGATAGGTGAGTTTCTCTCCTTGAACAGCGAGCAGATAAAAGATGTTCTGGATGATATGGCGCTGGAGGGAGACTTGCATATTACAGTGCTTGAGGGTAAAGAAGTAGTATATTTTTATGGATTATACAAGATGGAATGCCAGATTGTAAGCAGTGTAATTGCCCTTATGGATAAAACCCCGAAGCCTATAGGTGCAGATATGAATGCAATCATCCTTAGAGCTGAGAGAGACAGTAACATTACCTTGTCAGAAAAGCAAAGGCGCGCGGTAAGGGATTCTCTGAACCAGAGCATTTCCATAATTACAGGCGGACCGGGAACCGGCAAAACCACCATAATAAACACTCTGATTCGCATTATGGAGGCAGGCGGATTGAATGTTGCAGTTGCAGCGCCTACAGGAAGAGCGGCAAAGCGCATATCTGAAACCAGCGGCAAACACGCCATGACCGTTCATAGGCTCCTTGACTATTACTATGATGAAGAAGCTCGTCAGATGGCTTTTGGCAGAAACAAGGAACATCCTCTTGAATACGATGCGGTGATAATAGACGAAGCTTCCATGATGGATCTGATGCTTACGGGGGCTTTATGCAGAGCCTTAAGAGATGACTGCAGACTGATACTGACAGGCGATGCAAATCAGCTGCCATCTGTAGGGGCAGGAAATGTCTTGGGGGACTTTATTGACAGCGGATATATTTTTACATCTATGCTTACAGAAATATTCAGACAGGCTCAGGAAAGCAATATCGTAGTAAACTCTCATAGAATCAACAGAGGTGAATACCCTGAATTTGGTGAGGACTTTGTTCTGGTACCGCAGGATAAACAGGCAGAAATACTAAAAACCATTGTAAACATCGCTTCTAAATATGATTTGAATCAGGTGCAGGTTCTGACTCCCGTTAAAAAAGGCATATTAGGCAGTGAAAACTTAAACACCTACCTTCAGCAGGCTTTTAATCCCCATGCAGAGGATAAGGAAGAACTGAATTTTGGAAGCAAGGTCTTTCGAACCGGAGACAGAGTGATGCAGATAAAAAACAATTATAAGCTGGAGTATAAAAGGCCTGATGGTAAAGACGGAAGAGGGATATTTAACGGAGAAACCGGCGTAGTAAAGGCAGTTCACTCAGAGGAAAAAAAGCTTACCGTGTGTTTTGATGATGAACGCTGGGTTGAATATCCATATATTCAGCTTGATGAGATTGAACTTGCCTATGCCGTAACCGTTCACAAGAGTCAGGGAAGCGAGTTCCCCATTGTCATCATACCCATGAGCTGGTTTCCTCCGGCATTGGCTACGAGAAATCTGATATATACTGCAGTTACCAGAGGAAAGGAAAAGGTTATTGTAGTAGGAAAGCAGGAATACTTTAATGCCATGGTGGAAAATGTCCAGATAGGCAAACGCAATTCGGGGTTGAAATGCAGATTGCAGGGTATTTACAATTCCATAACAATTTAGTAATTAGAACATGCGAATTTTACACAGTTACGAAAGGCATTATGAGCGTGCAGGCTCCGGAGATATTCCGGGGCTTGTTTTGTTATGGAGAA
>CALZMV010000049.1 GCA_945788655.1 uncultured Clostridia bacterium
AACCAGCGATTTATTGTCTACCTTGTACAGGATTTCCACAATGTTTCGCATATGTGATGAGAATGTACTGAGGCTCTGCTCGATGCTCTGCTCATCACCAATGTCTGCAAAGACCTGCTCAAAAATAGGAATTCTGCTTGTCGATGCCGCAGGGATATGGAGTCCGCTCTGTGCCATAAGGACAAGCAGCCCTGTAGTTTTCAGGGTTACTGTCTTACCGCCTGTATTGGGACCTGTCACCACCAGGGTTGTATAATCTCCTCCTACGGAAACATTGATAGGAACAACCTTCTTGCTCTGTATCAGGGGATGTCTCGCCTCTTTCAGCTCCAGTTCTCCTCCGTCTGCAATTACAGGACATTCTGCCTTCATTTTAACGGACAGCTTTGCCTTGGCAAATATCTTATCGAGAGTTACAAGGAGTTTCTGATTGTTCATTAAATCGTGGAAATGCTCGCAGACATTTGATGACAGTTCTGCAAGAATTCTTTCGATTTCTGCCTTTTCTGCCAGTTCAAGCTCTCTCAGTTCATTGTTAAGGTTGACAATTACCTGCGGCTCAATAAAGATTGTTGCACCGGTCTGAGACTGGTCATGAACGATTCCCGGGAACTTGCCTCTGTGTTCAGCCTTTACAGGAATAACATAACGCCCATCACGCATGGTAACGATAGCATCCTGAAGATATGTCCTGTTGTCCTGAGAATTCAGGATGTGATTCAGCCTGTTCTTTATAGCATCGTTTTGTCTTGCCATAGCTCTTCTGATATTCTTAAGTTCAGAAGACGCATTATCGGACATCTCATCTTCAGAGATAATGCTCATATCAATCTTTTCTATGAGCCTCGGAAAAGTAACCAGAATCTCCCTTATTCCATCTAATATTGGCAGCTGAGGAAGGTCACTCTTTAAAAAAGTGATTACATTGCTTGTGACCTTCATATTGTATAGAATATGCAGAAGCTGCCTCATAGTCAGCGTTCCGCCTTTTTTTACAAAGTACAGGTGGTCCTCAATATCATATATCTGACCAAGAGGAAGTGAACCTTTTCGCACTATTACATCGACGGCTTCAGATGTTTCAGCAAGTCCGTCAAGAATATCGCCCCTGTTTGTCATAGGCTTAAGCTTTGACAGTTCTTTCTTGGCAGGCTCTGATGTTGCCTGCTGAACCAGAAGCTCAATTATTTTATTGTATTCTAATGTTCTCAGTGCCTTAGATTTCATTTGCCCTCTTATACTTTTCTAATTCATTTTTTAATTGAAGATTTTCCATCTGAAGGTCAAAAAACATGTTTTCGAACTCACTGCATTTTGCCTCAAGATCCTTGTATTTTTCTTCACTCTGTTCTTTTTCTTCTGCAGCCTTTGCCGCACTTTCTTTATACTGCAAAAAGCTCTTTTTAGCTTCTTCCCAAAGCCTGATGTAATGCTGTACATCTTTTTCCAGCTGATTTTTAGTTTCTCTGAGGCGCTCGGTTTCTTCAAGCGCCTCATAATATTCATCAGCAATGTTTACAGCAGTTAAAACAGCAAGGGCACCTTGACCATTGCTGGAAAAGCCGCGTCCCAATTCACGCATCTTTTCATTTACATGGCCTGCAATTTTCTTAATGGTCTCTTCATCTCTATCACCTGCAATGGTGTATTCCTGACCATAGATTCTTACCTTTACCTTGTTGTTTTCCATTTTAAACTCCTTAGTTACCTCTAATTATCTCTCAAAGTCAGACCTAATTTTTCTTCAAGTGCCTTTAAGATTTCATTCTGAGTCTTAGCAATATCTTCTTCATTAAGAGTTCTTTCATCGTGTCTGTAAGTAAGTGCAAACGCAACTGACTTCTTGTTTTCTCCTACCTGTGGTCCTCTGTAAACGTCGAACAGTTTAACTTCTCTTAAGATATTACCGCCTGCACCCTTAATAACCTTTTCAATTTCTCCTACGGTCATATCTTCGTCTACAACTAATGCGATATCTCTGGAAGTTGCAGGGTACTTTGGAAGTGGAGTAAATACCTTTTCGGTATTTGCAATTTCAGTTACCAGGCTGAAGAATAGTTCTGCAGCATAGCAGCGAACGCCGATTCCATACTTTTCTGCAACGTCAGGATGAACTTCACCCATGATTCCGATTTCAACCATTTCTTCAACGATTCCGTTTGGAGTAACTGTAGCTGCAGGTACTGCTATTCTTGCACATCTTCCTGGGTGGAAAGTGCCGTATTCTGATTCAGCAATAAATTCAACATCCTTGATGCCTAATTTAGCAAGGAGCTCAATAATGGCACCCTTTAATGTGAAGAAATCTTCATCTTTACCATAAAAACCGATGGACATTGAGTCGCTTTCTGTAGGAAGCGCTGTTTCATCCATAAGGTTAACCATGAAAGTATTGCCTATTTCGAAGGCTCTTAAACTTTCTCTGTTTCTTGAATAGTTTCTGCCCATTACTTCAAAAAGTCCGGGCATCAGAACTGTTCTCATTACGGAAGTATCTTCTCCAAGAGGATTTAAGATTCTTACAAAAGCTCTTTCCCATGAATCTTCATCTACTCTTATATTGTCAACACCCTTAGGGCTTACGAAGGAATATGTCTGAATTTCGTTTGCACCCAGTGCACACATAATTTCTCTTGCCTGATCCTTAATATCCCTTTCGTAGGACTGGGATGCTTCATTATTTCCCTTTGGAATTGTCACAGGCAGGTTGTCGTATCCATAAAGTCTTGCAACTTCTTCAATAAGGTCTTCCTCGATTTCAATGTCCTGTCTTACTGTCGGAGCAGTAACATAAAGGTCATCGCCTTCTCCTTCAACCTTCATTTCCAGGCTTTCAAAGTACTTGACCATCTGTTCTCTTGGAATATCAATTCCTAAAACATTGTTTATTCTGCTTACTCTGCCGTGAACGATCTTAGCTTCTTCTACTGCAGGATAAACGTCTACTGATCCGCCTACAACCTTACCTGCGCCGATTAGTTCAATTAAGTGGCATACTCTGTCAGCAGCAGCCTTGCAAAGGTTAGGATCGATACCCTTTTCATACCTTGAAGATGCCTCTGTACGAAGTCCTAATCTCTTTGCAGTAGTTCTTACGCTGCCTCCAACAAAATTTGCAGATTCGATAACGATAGTATTTGTATCCGCTTCGATCTCTGAGTTTAAGCCGCCCATTACACCGGCAACAGCAATTGATTTTTCTGCATCATGAATCATTAGCATCTTATCGTCAAGCTTTCTTTCAGTGCCGTCTAGTGTAGTAAACATTTCGCCGTCTTCAGCTGTATCTACCACGATTTTTGCGCCGGCAACGCTGTTGATATCAAAAGCATGAAGCGGCTGGCCGTATTCAAGCATTACGAAGTTTGTAATATCAACGATGTTGTTGATAGGTCTCATACCTGCGTGGATAAGTCTTCTCTGCAGCCACCATGGAGAATCTTCAACCTTGACATCTTTAACAATTCTCGCAATATATCTCTTGCAAAGGTCAGATTTTACTTCAACCTGAATGTAATCAGCAGCATTCCCTTCCTGAGCTTTGCATTCAGTTTCAGGATAATCGAATTTTGTATCGAATGTAGCTGCCGCTTCTCTTGCCATACCTATCATGGAAAGGCAATCAGGACGGTTAGGAGTGATTTCGAAATCCACTATGCAATCCTTTAATTCAAGTGCTTCAGCGAAATCCATGCCTACAGGATATTCCTCGCCTAAAATCCATATACCATCCCTCTGGTTTACAGGAACCACTTTGTCTTCAAAACCAAGTTCGCCGAAGGAGCAGAGCATACCGCAGGATTCCACTCCTCTAAGCTTACCGGCTTTAATCTCAGTGCCGCCTTCCTTCTTTGGCTGTCCATGAAGAGGACCCGGAATTCTGCTTCCATCAAGAGCTACAGGAACATATGCTCCTTCAAATACATTTGGTGCTCCTGTTACAATCTGAACAGGTTCTTGGCCTCCCACATCCACCTGACAAACCACAAGTTTTTCTGCATCCGGATGCTTTTCTATTTTTAATATTTTGCCCACAACAACCTTTTCCATGTCATTGCCGACTTCCTCCATTGTTTCAAGGTTTGAGCCGGACATGATCATTCTGTCACAGAAAGTTTGCGGGTCGACATTAATATCTACATAGTCTTTTAACCATTCTAATGAAACTATCATTTACCTAGTACCTCCGTTATTTGAACTGTTCGATGAAACGCATATCGTTTTCGAAGAACAATCTGATATCATCAATTTCGTATTTAAGCATTGCAACTCGTTCTACACCTACACCGAAGGCAAAACCTGTATACTTTTCAGTATCGATTCCGCCAACCTTAAGAACGTTCGGATGTACCATACCGCAGCCGAGAATTTCAATCCAGCCGCTTCCCTTGCATACTCTGCAGCCCTTGCCGCCGCATTTAAAGCATGAAACGTCCATTTCAGCTGAAGGTTCAGTAAACGGGAAGTGATGAGGTCTGAATTTAGTCTTTGTTTCAGGACCGAACATCTGCTTTGCAAAGCTGTCAAGAACACCCTTCAGGTCAGCCATTGTAATGCCTTCATCAACTACAAGGCCTTCAACCTGATGGAACATTGGTGAGTGAGTAGCATCAGGTGTATCACATCTGAAAGTTCTTCCCGGTGCAAATACTCTTATTGGAGGTTTCTGCTTCTGCAGGGTTCTTACCTGAACAGGAGAAGTCTGTGTTCTTAAAAGCGTTTTTTCACTGATATAGAATGTATCAGTCCAGTCTCTTGCAGGATGATCTGCCGGTGCATTCAATCCGTCAAAGTTGTTGAAGACAGTTTCAACTTCAGGACCTTCCACAAGAGAGAATCCCATGGATTTGAATACTTTTGAGATTTCTTCCATTGTAATTGTCAGAGGATGCTTAGTTCCGAGGCTGTAAACCTTACCCGGTTCAGTAACGTCTATAACTTCTGCCGCAAACTTTGCAGCCTTTTCCTTTTCTTTAAGATTGTTAACTGTTTCAGCAAGCAAGCCTTCGATTTCTGCTCTTACCTGGTTTGCTGCCTGACCTAATTCTTTTCTTTCATCAGGGGAAAGTTTACCCATTGATTTTAAAATTTCTGTTAAAGCTCCTTTTTTACCCAGAACTTTAATTCTTGTTTCTTCTGCATCCTGAAGTGATGCGGCTTTTTCAAGCTGTGCCTTTGATTCTTCAAGAATCTCTTTTAATCTTTCTTGCATTTCTTAACCTCATTTTCTAACAGATTCATACATGATTATCGCCGCTGCAACTGAAGCGTTGAGTGACTCAATATTCCCATGCATAGGAATTTTTATTTTAACATCGGACTTTTCTATGAGTTCCCGGCTTATTCCGTTTCCTTCATTTCCTACAATAAGTGCGATGTCCTCTTTCAAATTTTCCTCGTAATAAAACCTGCTGCCGTCAAGGCAGGTTGCCACAAGCCTCTTACCTGTTTTTTGGGCAAAGGCTGCCAACTGGTCATTGTCTTCCACGTAAGCTATCGGAACGCGAAAGAGTGAGCCTGCAGCTGCTCTGACTACCTTGGGAGCATAAATATCCGCAGTGCCCTTCATGGCGATTACAAGCTCATACCCTGCAGCATCAGCTGTTCTGATTATTGTTCCGATGTTGCCCGGATCCTGAAGTCTGTCTAAAACGACAAAATTCCCTGATGATTTGCGTCTGTTTCTGTCCGCAAAATCCTCAAGGGAAAACTCAGGTTTCTTTACCGAAGCGATTATGCCTTGGCTGGTCTGTGTCTTTGCAAGCTGATCAAATAACTTTGATTCCGTTACATAGACACTGTCTTCATCCATCCAAGGCTTCATAAATCGTGACTCATCTCCCATGCGTATAAGTATCTGCCGTATCACAGCCCCGTTCTTATGCGCTTCTTCAATAAGATTTTCGCCTTCGATGAGATATAGTCCAAACCTGTCCCGATATTTTTTCGTCTCAAGCTTTTGAAAGTCCTTAAATATTTGATTGTTTTTTGAACTTATTTCTCTCATTTTATTTACCACAAGAGCCGGTTATCTAAAACCGGCTCCAATTAACCTATTTAAGAAAATCAGGAATCTCAAATTTGGAATTTCCTCCATCCTCATTCAAAAGATCCTGCAGCGTGCGTTCAGTACCATTTAATCCGTCAACTTGTCCAAAGACAACTTCGTCTTTTTCATCAGCCTTTGATACCTCTTCAGCCTGAGGAGCCTGCGCAGTATGCGTAGTTTCTGCAGGTCTTCCTTCAAGACCGACTCTTGGCGGTTCTTTAACAGGGGCAGCCTCTTCCTCTGCATCCTCAAAGCCTGTAGCAATAACTGTGATGGCAACCTCATCCACCATTTCTTCACTTACAGCCGCACCAAAGATAAGTATGCAGTCTCTGTCAGCCTGTTCTTCAATCATGCCCGCAATTTCACTTACTTCAAGCATTCCTAAATCATAACCGCCTGCAACATATAAGAGAATTGCCTTAGCTCCCGCAATGGATGTTTCAAGAAGCGGACTTTCGATTGCAGACTTGACTGCATCCTTTGCCCTTGTTTCGCCCTTGCCGCGACCTGTACCCATATGTGCAAGGCCTCTGTCCGTCATTACAGACTTAACGTCAGCAAAGTCTACGTTTATCAGTGCAAAATCAGAAATCAAATCTGAAATGCCCTGTACACCCTGTCTCAGCACATCATCTGCCATCTTAAAGGCTTCAAGCATGGAAGTGTTTCTTTCGCAGTTCTGCAGCAATCTGTCGTTAGGTACTACTACCAGTGAATCCACATATCTCTTCAGGAAGCTAACCCCAAGTTCTGCCTGCTTTCTTCTCTTGGCACCTTCGAAGGAAAACGGTCTGGTAACAACCCCTACTGTGAGAATCCCCATATCTCTTGCCGCTTTAGCAATGATTGGAGCAGCTCCTGTTCCTGTTCCGCCTCCCATACCTGCTGTTACGAAAATCATATCTGCCCCTTCCATAAGAGCAGTGATTTCGTCCAGTGTTTCTTCGGCAGCTCTCTGTCCGACTTCAGGATTTGCACCTGCACCAAGCCCTCTAGTGAGCTTTTCACCTATCTGTATCTTTGTTTCTGCTAAACATCTGTTTAACGCTTGTCTATCTGTATTAACAGCTATAAATTCTACACCCTGAAGGCCGGCTTCCACCATACGGTTAACCGCATTGCATCCGCCGCCACCAACACCGATGACTTTTATAACTGCAGCCTTTTCCATTTCAGTTTCAATCTGTAGCATTTTTGTCCTTCCTCCTTGGATTTCCCAATTATCCTAAATATTGTATCATAAAACACAGTCCTATTCAACCGACGGATTGAAAGAAATATACTCTCCACCGCTGATTTTTATAACACCTCTCTCAATGTTTTTCTCAAAAAGAGATGCTACCACTTTTTGAACGCTCTCATTCTTCAGGGCCTCCATAATATTCTGTGGAGAGCCTTGACATATAAGGTTTTCCAACACATAAGCGTTGACTCCGGCCTTGGTCATAACCACCTTTGTAAAATACATATCGTGAGAATTTGCTGTATTAATCAGTTCCAGGGTTTGTCTGAGCTTTACCTTTTCCTCAACTTCTATAGGCACTCCTACCTCTATCTTGCTGATGGTAAGCCCCTGCACTAAAGTAACCTGCGGTTCTACCTCGGTTTTTCTCAGCACAAGTCCACTGTCATCAACAACTACATAGTTGTTGCCGTACATTACAGCTGCAACCTGTGTTCTCTCTTTAACTGAAATTTGAACAATGTCGGGAAGCTTTCTTTTGATCTTAACGCTTTCTATGTAGGAGTCTTTTAAAAGCCTTGTCTCTATATCCTTCAGATTGGAACCCCAGAAAATGTTCCTGCCTGTCTTGCAGTTTCCCATTACCAGAATTTCCTCTTCGCTGTAGTATTGGCCGCCGTCAACAGTAAATTTCTTCACGTTAAAAAAAGGTGTTGCCGAAATTGCAAAAACTAAAATGGCAAACCCGAGTACAATCAGTATTTTTTTAAGAGGACTTACTCTTCTTTTTCTTCGTTTATGTTCTTCTTGTTTCAATATATCCACCTAATGACTTAATCCCCTTTTCAAAATCCTCATACCCTCTATGAATGTGAAAGGCGTCTTCAACCACCGTTTCTCCCTCTGCCATAAGACCGGCAATTACAAGTGCCGCACCGCCTCTCAGATCCAGTGCCTTTACCCATTTTCCATCTAATTTTTTGCTACCCTTTATTATAGCATTTTTGCCGCAAATTTCAATATCCGCACCCATTTTATTCAAATCATTTTTATGTGTAAAACGGCTATCAAATATTTCCTCTCTAATGGTGGTCAGCCCTGCCGCTGTAGAGGCGATAGTCATAAGCTGAGGCTGGCAATCCGTAGGGAATCCCGGAAAAGGTTGTGTGATTACAATACCGGGGCTTTTCAGTCTTCCTCTTGACCACAGTTCAATCATTCCGTCGCAAGTCCTTATCTGGGCACCCATTCTTTCAAAGACATCAAGAACTGCCTTCATTATTTCGGGTCTGATGTTCCTAAACACTGCTCTTCCTCCTGTCCCAAGAACGGCACTCATGTACGTGGCTGCTTCTATTCGGTCCTCCAGAATAAAATACATCCCCTCCGCATCGGAA
>CALZMV010000050.1 GCA_945788655.1 uncultured Clostridia bacterium
TGTGCATATGGCGTCAAAAGAAAAGCCCAGTTCCTTCCAGACCTTCAATGTTCCCTTCATATACTCCGTTGTTTCAAGGATTTCAAACTTGCCGTAGTCAAGGGTGTTTGATACTACAGCTGTCGGCAGATTATGTATTCCAAATCCCATATGAGACATGATTGGAATCATCGCCCCAAGAGAAATCTTGCTGTATCCTGCTATGTCATTTATTAGAAGTACTTTCGTCTGCTCATTGTTTGCACTTTTATCTTTATCCATACCATAAACCTCTTGTTCTCATTATCATTTTATTATACCAAATTATTGTGAAATATTAAAGAACCTTAATTTAAAAAGAGCTATTTAATAAGATTAATATCTTACCAAATAGCTCCAAATTGCAAAACTTATAGAGTGCTAAGTTGTTTATTGCTTTTATAAATCTATCGAAATTTTCTGTTCTGAAACATTATGCTTTCTGACATATCCTGAAAGAATCATGGTCAAAGCTCCATCTCCTGTTACATTGCAGGCTGTTCCGAAGCTATCCTGAAGAGCAAATACAGTAAGCATTAGAGCTGTGCCTGTTGCATCAAAGCCAAGGACACCGGTAATCAGTCCAAGGGAAGCCATAACAATACCTAATACTACACCTACTAGAAGTTTAAAAGGCAGGCTTTTTAACATTTTTTTCATATTTTCTCCAATCGATTTGAAAGTCTAGCTAGAACGATAAAAAAGCAGGTAATGTGTAAACATTACCTGCATAAAAAGCTATTAAACTTTATTTCTTATTTTGTAGTAGCATCGTAAAGAGCTTCAGCATTATCCCATTCAGCAATGATTTCAGGGATTACTTTGTATAAGTCACCTACGATACCGTAGTCAGCTACTTCGAAGATAGGAGCATCTGGGTCCTTGTTGATAGCTACGATGCAGTTTGAAGTCTGCATACCAGCTAAGTGCTGAATAGCTCCGGAAATACCGCATGCGAAGTAGATTTCAGGCTTAACTGTTGTACCAGTCTGACCTACCTGGTGTGAGTGATCGATCCAGCCAGCATCTACTGCAGCACGGGATGAACCAACAACTCCGCCAACCTTGTCAGCGAACTTCTGGATTAATTCGAATCCGGAAGCATCTCCAAGACCACGTCCGCCGGAGCAGATGATCTTAGCGTCAGTTAAGGATACCATTTCCTTCATTGACTTAACGATGTCCTTGATTTCGATTCTGATGTCGGAAGCCTTGATATCAGGCTTAACGTTAACAACTTCGCCAGTTGCTCCAGGAACTCTTTCCTGCTTCTGCATTACGCCAGGACGAACTGTTGACATCTGAGGTCTTGTCTTAGGGCAGATGATGGTAGCCATCAGGTTACCACCGAATGCAGGACGAGTCTGCTTGATGCCTGTTGAAGGGTCGTTAGGGTCTAATGTGGAAGTATCTAATGTAGTGTTTGCCTTAGCAAATTCGATGTACTTTGATACCTTAACATCAAGGTGAGTACAGTCAGCAGTCAGACCAGTGTTGCATCTAGCTGCGATTCTTGGAGCAAAGTCACGACCGATGTGAGTTGCACCGTAAAGAACGATTTCAGGCTTGTATTCGTCGATAGCCTGCTTTAATACCTTTGTATAAGCATCAGTTGTGTAGTTTTCTAGTAATGGGTCCTGAATTAAGTAAACCTTTTCAGCACCATATTCGAAACATTCCTGAGCTAGGTGATCGATGTTGTTACCGATAAGAACTGCACAGATTTCAGTATCTTCGCTGATATCCTTAGCTAATCTCTTACCTTCGCCGATTAATTCTAATGCTACGTTCTGGATCTTGCCCTGTCTCTGTTCTGCGAATACCCAGATGTGCTTGTAAGCGGAAAGGTCAACCTTTTCAGCTTCAGGAGCAGCTTCGATAGCATCAAACTTACATTTTGCGATACAAGCGTTACAGTTTGTACACTTACCTTCGTCAACGATAGCTAATCTGTCAACAATCTTTAAAGCGTCGAACGGACAAGCTTTTGCGCAAAGAGTACAACCTTTACATTTATCATTAATAATTTTAATTGCCATTTTCGTTTCTCCTCCTCCGAATTAGATAATGTGCTTACCCTTAAGCTGAATTAACAGGTTCTTTGCCTGTTCGTTTTCAGTGTCTCCTGCAACCTTCTGACCAGGAGCCTTAGGAGCTGGTGTGAATGATCTGAATACGTTTGTAGGAGAAGCTTCAAGACCAACCTTAGTTAAGTCAACTTCGATGTCCTTAGCGTTCCAAATCTTGATGTCTTTCTTACCGAAGATACCCTTCATGTTCATGTATCTTGGTTCGTTTAATTCCTTGATAGCTGTAAGCATGCAAGGAGTCTTGATTCCGATTAATTCATAACCGTCTTCTAACTGTCTCTTAACAGTGATGTCCTTTAGGTTATCAGCGATTTCGAATTCTTCAACATATGTAACCTGAGGAAGATCTAACTTTTCAGCGATCTGTGGACCAACCTGAGCTGTGTCACCGTCGATAGCCTGACGACCAGCGAAGATTAAGTCAGCAGGACCGTTTTCTTTTTCCCATTTCTTGATAGCTGCTTCAAGAGTGTTTGAAGTAGCCCAAGTGTCAGAACCACCAACTGCTCTGTCGGATACAAGGATACCTTCGTCTGCACCCTTAGCGATACATTCGAAAAGAAGGTCTGTAGCCTGAGGTGGTCCCATTGAGATAACTGTAACAGTTACATCATCATATTTATCTTTAATCTTTAATGCTTCTTCAAGAGCGTTGTTATCATCGTGGTTAAGGATTGATGGTACACCGTCTCTGATTAGAGTTCCTGTTTTAGGGTTAATCTTGATAACGTTTGTATCAGGAACCTGCTTTGCGCATACGATAATCTTAAATGCCATGTCTATTCTCCTCCTACCTTATTTCTTGAAAGTTTTACCAGCGATTACCATTCTCTGTACTTCGGAAGTACCTTCGTAGATTTCAGTGATCTTAGCATCTCTCATCATTCTTTCTACTGGGTAATCCTTAGTGTAACCGTAACCACCGTGGTACTGTACGCACTTAGTAGTAACTTCCATAGCAGTTTCAGCAGCGAATAATTTAGCCATAGCAGCAGCTTCGCCGTAGTTCATGTGCTTATCCTTCATGTCAGCAGCTCTGTAGATTAATAATCTAGCAGCTTCGATCTTAGTCTTAAGGTCAGCCATTGAGAACTGTAATGCCTGCATCTGGGATAACTTCTTACCGAACTGCTTTCTAGCGTTCATGTATTCAACTGTTACGTCGAAAGCACCCTGAGCGATACCTAAAGCCTGGGAAGCGATACCGATTCTACCACCGTCAAGAGTTGACATAGCAACCTTGAAACCGTCTCCAACCTGACCTAATAATCTGTCTTCAGGAATTACACAGTTCTGGAAAATAAGTTCTGTAGTTGAGGATGCGCAGATACCCATCTTGTCTTCAGTCTTACCGATGGAGAAACCTTCGTCGCCCTTTTCTACGATAAATGCGGAAATACCGTGGTTTCCTTTTTTCTTATCAGTCATAGCCATTACTACGAATACATCAGCATATCCACCGTTAGTGATGAATACCTTAGCACCGTTTAGGATCCACTTACCGTCTACTAATTCAGCTCTTGTCTGCTGTCCGGATGCATCTGTACCAGCGTTTGGTTCAGTTAAACCGAATGCACCTAATTTCTTGCCGCTTAATAAGTCTGGCAGGTATTTCTGTTTCTGTTCTTCATTACCCCAGTTGAAGATTGGCCAGCAGCAAAGTGAAGTATGTGCTGAGCAGATTACGCCTGTTGATGCGCAAACTCTTGATAATTCTTCTACTGTGATAGCGTAGGAGATGTGGTCTCCACCCATTCCACCGTATTCTGTAGGGAATGGTACACCTAACATGCCATATTTAGCCATTTTTTCAACAGTTTCAACTGGGAATCTGTGTTCCTGGTCGATTTCTGCTGCTAAAGGCTCAACTTCGTTAACGGCAAATTCTCTTACCAATTTTCTTACGAATTCCTGTTCCTTCGTTAGTTGAAAGTTCATTTAAATGCCTCCTTAAATTATTAATAACGGGGTCCCTTAGTGGACCTAAATCCGTTTCTTGACTTGTTATTTCATATTACAGAAACTAACATGCATACATGTTTATTAAAACATTTTTTTGTTAAAAAAGCAACATTATTTTAAATATATTATCTAAAAATGTCGAAAATTTTTTGTATATTTAATAGTACATTGTTTTATGCTTATAAACCATGTTTATGAGTCCAAAAGCTCCGCCATATTTTTTAGAGCCTTTTGTTCTATTCTATACACCTGTACCTGTGAAATATTTAATATTTTTGCAGCTGCTGTTTGTGTCATGTCCCTATAGTACCTTAGCATCATTACCTTCTTTTCCATAGGGTCAAGCTGCTCTATCACCTTCTGCAAGTCCATTCTCATTATATTTTTTTCTTCATCGTTTGTCATCACATCAATTTTTTCATATTCTTCAATATTTTTCATGGCATCATCTGCCTGCATTACATATCGGACTCTTTCTTCATCAAGGTCTGTCATTGCCGCAATCTCACTTATCCTGGGAGTTCTTCCTTTTTCAAGCTGATATTCATTTTGCACTTTCCGCACATAGGCGGCATCTTTTTTTACACTTCTTGAAACCTTTATTCTGTTATGATCGCGCATATACATCTTTATTTCGCCGGCAATAAGGGGTACAGCATATGTCGAAAATTTGTATCCCCTTGTTTCATCAAATCCCTTTACCGCTTTTATAAGCCCTATATATCCAATCTGCATCAGATCATCAAGTTCTTCCCCGTAAACGGAAGAAAGCCGCAGTGCAACAGACCTTACAAGTCCCTGATGCTTTGCGACCATTTGTTCCATTTCATATTTATATGTCATAATATGTATCCAGCTTCTTAATCAGGGTGACTGTTGTTCCCTCTCCCACCTTGGAATCTACTTTTATTCTGTCCATAAAACTCTCCATTACCGTAAATCCCATTCCACTTCGATTATGGCCTTTATCGGTAGTAAACAGCGGTTCCATAGCCAGCGCGATGTTTTCTATGCCTACGCCCTTATCAGATATTTTTATCATAAGGGTGTCGCGGCCAATAAATCCGAATTCCATATATACATCGCCTGTACATTCTTTATACCCATGGATGCAGGCGTTGCTGAAAGCTTCGGAAACTGCAGTCTTTATTTCTATTATTTCTTCCATTGTAGGATCGGCCTCACCTGCATATGCGGCAGAAATAGCTCTGGCAAGGCTCTGATTCTCCAAAACCCCTTCTATCTGAACCTTCATTATTTTTCTCATCTATACTCGCCCTTCCTTTCAAATTTTGCAACAGCTTCCTTACGCGTATCATAATAATCTATTATGGAAAAAATGCCTGCCATATTCAGAATATTCCTTATATTCTTTGAGCAGCCTGTTATTGCAAGCCTATCTGAACGTTCTCCCATCTTTCTGTATCTTCCCAATACCATGCCTATTCCCGAACTATCCATAAAAGTCACCTTGGAAAAGTCCAGCACCAGATTGCCTATTCTGTAATTATCCACAGCTGCATCGATTTTCTTTCGCGCATATTCAGAAACATTATGATCAAGTTCTCCGAAGAACTCACATATAAGGGTGTCCTTATCCACATCAAAAATAATATCCATATTAATCCCCCTTTCAAATGGCAATTATTCTGATTATTCTCTATGCTGATTATTCTCTACGCTAATTATACTCTCATGAATTATTCATGTCTTTGGGAGAAAAAGTCGAAACTCCACTAATTTCATCAAAACTATGACCACCCTTAAAAAGGGTGGTCATGGTTCTCTGTCTACTTATGATATGCTTCATTCTTATTAATCTTGAAAGCCCTGTAAACCTGTTCCAGAAGAATCACCCTCATCATCTGGTGCGGGAATGTCATCTTGGAAAAAGAAAGCTTGAAATCAGCCCTTTTGCTTACATCCCTGCTCAGTCCAAGGCTTCCTCCGATGATAAATGTCACATGGCTCTTACCCATGAGCGGCAGTTCCTCCATTTTCTCAGCAAGTTCAACAGAAGTCAGATTCTTTCCAAGTATTTCCAAAGAAATCACATAGCTTCCATCCTTTACATGCTTTAAAATATTCTTACCTTCCTCTTCAATAACAGCCTGCTCCTGCGCTTCCGATGCCTTGTCGGGAAGCTTGGACTCCTTAAGCTCTGTTATTTCCAAATCGCAAAATCTCGACAGTCTCTTACTGTATTCCGAAACAGCATCGGTCCAGTATTTTTCTTTTAATTTTCCTATACAAATAATCTGAATTTTCATCTTTTACACCATATATCTATTACTAAATTACGATTCTTTATAATACAATCAGGTCGCCCACCTTGTTTTCTTCTAAAACACTCAAGTTTAGATGCTTCCCTATGTAAAAATCCTCTTCTTCAAGGATATTCTTAACGGTAAGATACGCCTGCTGCGGAGTATTATTTTCTCTGCTCAAATGGGCAAGAAACACTTGCGGAACCTTTGGTTTACTGAATGTCTTCAGATACCTTGCAATGCACATACCCGCCGCCTCATTGGAAAGATGCCCCTCATCACTAAGTATTCTCCGCTTAACCTGATAAGGATACGAGCCGTATAGAAGAATGTTAACCTCATGATTTGACTCGATAACCAGAATATCCGAATCAGAAATAGCCTGGTCAATTCTTTCAGTGACCGTTCCCGTGTCTGTAACTATTGTTATCTTTTTGTCATCCTTTTTGAAGCTAAAAGCCACCGGTTCAGACGCATCATGGGAGATTTCAAAAGCAGTCACCTCTATATCACCAATTGCAAAAACCTGATCCTTTTCGATAATGCAAAGCTTCTCTTCAGGCAGCTTGCCACCTTTGTCGTTAACGGCTTCAAAAGTACCTTTTGTTCCATAAACGAGCGTTTCGCTGCAGCCCTTAATAAACCCCTTTACCCCTCTTACGTGGTCCACATGCTCGTGGGTAATCAATATGCCGCTGAATGCTTCGGGCTCAAAATCCATCTCTTTTACTGCATTTCTCAGCTTTACGCCTGTTAATCCTGCATCTAATAATATGAGCGTATTCTCACTTCTAATACAATAACTGTTTCCTCTACTGCTGCTAGCTATAGGACAAAATCCTAAACTCATCTATGCCTTTTCTCCTCGTCAAAATTATCTCTATGGATTATACCACTTTTTCATTGTAAAATCACTACAAATAAGCCATAATATATATTGCCTGTTTTTAGTGGCGGAAAGGGATTAATAACCATGAAATTAGTTAAGATATATACAGATGGCGGCTGCAGCGGCAACCAGTCCAGGACAAACCTTGGCGGATGGGGTGCAATACTTGAATTCGGTCCTCATCTAAAGGAATTATGGGGCGCCGAGGCCAATACAACAAATAACCGTATGGAGCTTACAGCCGTAATAGAGTCCTTTAAAGCGTTAAAAGAGGATGGACTTACAGTTGAAGTTTATTCTGACAGTTCCTACGTAACCAACTGTTTCAGAGAGAAATGGTACGAATCCTGGGAGCAGAACAAGTGGAGAAATGCCGCAAAGAAGTCCGTAGAAAATCAGGATTTGTGGAAGGAACTCCTTGAACTTGTAAGAAAGCATAATGTAACCTTCTACAGGGTAAAAGGTCATGTCAAGCTGCCTGAAGCTGCTGAAGGTCAATTACCTCAGAATGCTGCCTTAGATAAGCTGTACGACAAATTCGTTCAGACAAACGGCGCCCGCTTCAGCTACGAAGATTTTATCTATATTATTAAGATGAATAATATTGTTGACGGACTTGCTAATAAAGGCATAGATTCCATACGATAAGGTGAATTAAACATGAAAGTAACTAAAGTAATATTCAGTCCCACAGGCGGCACAAGAAAAGTATTAGACAGCATCATTAAAGGTCTCAATATCAGTTCAGATGACATAACTGAAATCGGATTAATGAACAAGAAAATGGAGTACACAACAATTGACGTTGACCCGGACAGTCTTGTTATTATTGGTATGCCTTCCTACTCAGGAAGAGCTCCTAAAACTGCCATGAAAAGGCTTTCAAAGCTTAATGGCAACGGTGCAAAATGTGTTCTTGTGGTTTCATATGGAAACAGAGAATACGAGGATACACTGATTGAAATGTATGACGGAGCAATTCAGTGCGGTTTTGTCCCGATTGCAGCTGCCGCCGGAATCGCAGAGCATTCCATAGACAGAACCATGGCAAAGGGCCGTCCTGACATTAACGACGAGGAAGTTTTAATGTCCTTTGGGCAAAAAATCCTTATGAACCTTGAATCAGCTGAATGCGATATGAAACTGGAAAATGTTCCAGGCAACAGACCATACAAAGACCTGCCTTCCGGGTCCAATTGCCCAAGGCCTGATGAGAAATGTGTCAAATGCGGAAAGTGCCGAGAATACTGCCCTGTAGGTGCCATCGGTGAATTTCTAAAAGGAAACCCTAAAAAATGCATCTCCTGTATGGGCTGCATCCATGTCTGCCATAAAAATGCACGAGCTTTAGATGATGAA